>CAXTMN010000040.1:24530-37811 GCA_964245395.1 uncultured Bryobacteraceae bacterium | reverse complement strand
CGTCCAGGCCATCGCCGACACCGATTGGCGTCTGCTCCGCATCCCCTCGCTCGAATTGGGCATCTACGCCATCGGCCGCCGCGAGCTCGGCGAGCAGTTCGCTGACGAAGAAGACGAAGCAGTCCGCAAGTCGCTCATCGACGCTCAGATTTTCATCAATCAGGGCCGCCACCTCCGCGCCCTCAGCACCCAGGAAGCTCGTCTCCGCCGCCAGCGCGAAACCGACCGCGCCGAACTCGCAGCCAAGCAAAAAGAACGCGAACGCCTCGCCAGCATAGCCCTCTCGGAAGCAACTGAACTCTATCTCCAGGCCAAGCGCAACAATCAGCCGTTCGACCCCGCTGAATTTGGCTTCGAATTTTCACTGAGCCATATCGAAGAACGAATCGCCAACCGCGAAAAACGCACAGTCAGGAAAAGCTATCTCTCCGCTCACGAAAAGATGAACAATGCCGCGTAAATCCTCGTCGGCCGGCGTGTATGCTGGCTTCACATGAGACACCTTTTAGCGCGCCGGGCGCTCCAACTCCTTCTCGCGTGCAGTATCCCGGCAGCGAATGGCGAAATCAGGCTGCCGAAAATCCTGAGCAGCCACATGGTGCTGCAACGGGACCGCCCCATTCATGTTTGGGGATGGTCCGAGCCAGGCGAGAGAGTCACTGCATCCATGACCGGGGCAACTCAGTCCGGCGTCGGAGACCGGCTGGGACATTGGAGTCTGTATCTGCCTCCGCAGCCTGCTGGCAGACCGCTGCAACTGACCGTTGAGGGCTCCAACAAGATCGTCCTTGATGACATCTTGATGGGCGACGTGTGGTTCGCGTCCGGCCAGTCCAATATGGAGATGCCGCTGAACGGGTTTCCGGGATCGGCTGTGTTGAAGAACGGTGGGGAGGAGATCCGTCGAGCCAATCAGCCGAAAATCAGACTGCTGTTCATCCCTCACAAGACTTCGGTTTTCCCTCTGCCGGATTTCGACATGACGGAAGGCTGGACGGAGTGCTCTCCGCAGACGGCGGCGAAGTTCTCTGCTGTAGCCTACTTCTTCGGACGTGACCTTGCGCAAAAAGAGCAGGTGCCGATCGGGCTCATCGATTCTACCTGGGGTGGAACACCCGCAGAGGCGTGGGTCAGCCTCGATTCCCTCTCCTCCGACGCGGCACTTATGCCGGTGTTTGCAGCACGAGCACAGATGATCGACGAGCAGGCCGGCATCCTGGCAGTGACAGCAGCAGAAAAGCGCCAGGACGAAGCGGCTCGGGGCGCGCACACTCCCCTCCCTCAGCACCCGTGGCGTCCCGACCCCGCATCCTGGGATCCATCGTGGCTGTTCAACGGCATGGTCGCTCCCGCGGTGGAGTTCGGCATCAAGGGCGTCATCTGGTATCAGGGCGAAAGCAACAGTGCGCGGTCGCGAGCACCGCTCTATCAAAAACTCTTCCCGGCTCTCATCACCGACTGGCGCAAGCAGTGGAACCAAGGAGACTTTCCTTTCCTGTTTGTTCAAATATCGAGCTATTCTGCAGGTCCTGCCGATAGCTGGCCAATTGTACGGGAGGCTCAACGTCGAACGTTAGCGGTAGCCAATACAGCAATGGCCGTCACCATCGACGTCGGCGAGCGCAACAACATTCACCCGGCGGACAAGCAAACCGTAGGAGCACGGCTGGCACTGGCCGCAAGGAGCTTAGCGTATGGCGAGACAGTGGAGTACTCAGGCCCGGCATTCAGGCAGGTAAGCACTGAAGCTAGCGGCGTGCGCGTCTGGTTTGATCATGCCTCGGGCGGACTCCAAGCCAAAGGCGGGTCACTCCAAGGCTTTCAGATTGCCGGCGTTGACCGCAAATTCGTCAATGCCGAAGCACGGATTGAGGGTGCGAGTGTTCTGGTGACCAACTCCGCGGTGGCTACTCCAAAGTATGTCCGCTACGGCTGGGAGAACGCACCCCCCGCAAGTCTGTTCAATTCCGAAGGCCTGCCAGCGTCGCCGTTCACCTCGGAGAAAGAGATTCCGGAGCCGTAAGGCCCGTCTGAGGTCTTCGTGTTAATTCGTCATGATGTATCTTCTGGTTTGGCCAAGCGCCGGTCCTGTGAACACGGCAGCAGGGGGGAAGACGAAGGAGCAGCGAGGCTAATCGGCAAAAAACTCCAAATTGAAAAAACCAGTTTTATGATTGCAGGACGTCAGTGTTCGCCTCCTACTTATGAGGAGAAAACCCAAACACGATCCGAGTACTACGAAGGATACGAAGTCACTGGAAATCCTCTAAGTCTGCCTTCCACGATAAAGGTCATTGATGCAAGTTGCACCTTGCTTGTGCCAGAGGGTCCAAATCGGTTGGTCGTTGGATGGAAGGGTTTCTTCTTCGAAGCAACTCGCATCAGAAAGTGACAGTGACTCGAGTACTTTTCTTGAGTTTCTTTGCTGGACTGACAGCCTTCGCCAGTGATATTGGTGCTTTTGGGACGTGGAAGATCAGCAGAGTTTTGGACGTTGCACCAATAGCGGCCATCGACGAAAAGGGCGCGGAGAAGCTGATCGGCACAACGCTACAAATCCAAAAAACCAGCTTCAGCATTCTGGGCGGAGATGGATGCTCGACTCCTACTTATAGGCAAGAAGTGGAGACCAGGTCAGAGTACTACAAAGCGTACAAAATGACTGGCAATCCGCTTAAGCTTCCTGCTACGGTACGGACCATTAATGCAGCTGCACAACCCTCGTGCCACGGGGACCCAACCACCTTATCTTCGAATGGGACGGTTTTTTCTTCGAAGCAACTCGCATTAGAAAGTGAGTTAGAAGGTCACCTTCAAACCAAACCGAGCCACGAAGGGATTCAAGTTGTTAGTTGGATATAAGTAAGCTGACCCGTATGTGGTCACTTCACTCGTAACGGTGTTGCTGTTGGTCACATTGAACAAGTCTGCCATGGGCTCGACTTGCAGTCTGCCGTCAAGAAAGCCTATGGGCCTGGAAACACGAAGGTTCAGGAGATTGACGCTGGGTAGGCGAAGCGCTCCAGCAGGCTGAAGAGCAATCGATTCAGAACCTTGATTGAGGCCAGTGAAAACCTCTTGTGGCCGGATCGGATATCCGGTGTAGTGCTGAAAACTCATGCTCGTCGAGATCCCATAGGGAAGGTTGTAAGTTCCACTTACTTTCCACACGTAAGTAGAATCGAGGAAGAGATAGTTGTTAGGCCGATTGATATTCAAGTTCGGGTCGTTGAAATCATCATAGAGCGCGTTGGGAGAACCGTTCCCGTACGTACCTTTAGAGCGCTGAATGGTCAATCCCGCCAGAACTTGCCAGCGTTTGGTCAGGCGCTTAGTCGCCGTAAACTCGACTCCGCGATAATCGTAGTCATCGAGAGCACTGATATTCGTAACCAGGTAGTGATTGGTCTGATTGGCGATACCTGGAAGCAAGTTATAGAGAGTAAGTGGGGCGTTTGTTAGCGGATTTACGATTGGTGAGCCATTGAGCGAAGTAATCGCCGTGTAATCAGAGGGCACTCTCGTGGTATTGACCTGGCCGATCTGGTGGCGATTATTTCTGTAGAAAAACTGCGCTCCGACAGACACGTCGGAGAAGATTTGCTGCTCCCAGCCGGCCGTAACCTGGTCCGAGTAGGGGTGTTTTAACTTAGGATCGATCTGCGTGTAGACGCCCCCTGAGGAGGAGACCAGATTTGCCGAGTTCACGAAATTAGATGGGATGCCGTTCACCTGAGAACCGCTCCACAGATACGTCTGGGTGCTCAAGGTGTTAGGGTTTACTGCTTCGGCCAGTTCGGTTCCTTCCATGCGGTAAAAACGGCTGTACGCCGCCCGCAGCACAGATCGGCCTTTGCCGGTGAGGTCGTAGGCGACTCCCAACCGCGGAGCAAAATTGTTCCAGGAAACGATGTCGCCCGATTGGGAGAACGTCCGTGCGCCGAACAGCGCGGAGTAGGCCCCTGTGCCGGGGCTATTCTGGGCGGGATTAAAGCTGCGGAAATGATCGAAACGAACACCGAGGTTCAACGTAAGCCGCCGTCCGACATGCCAAGCGTCCTGAACGAAAGCTGCGGAATCGTGGATGATACTGAGCTCGCGAACCGGTGAATTGTAAATGGTCACTTCGAACGGACTGGCGTTATTGTAAATGGCCTGAAGCCCTTCACTCACGTCGTAATAGTTACCGTTCTTTTGTCGCCCATACTCAAAGCCAAATTTGATATTGTGCGATCCACCAAGAAAACCGGATTTGTAATAGGAAGCTGTCGCAGCACCGCGAGTATGTTCCGCCGGATTGACATAAGAATATGGGGCTGCACCCGTTTCGGTAGACAGAGTAAGATCAACGGCGTTAAACGTGGAAGCTCCCACTGTGGGTTGATAACTGAGCGGGAAGATCTGGTGCATGTAGCCAAGCCGGACATCGAGCACCAGCGAACTGGTAATCTGACTTGTCCAGAGGCCTTCCAGGATGTAGGCAGGCTCGATCTGACGCCAACTTGCCTGATCGCTGACGAACTGGTAAGAGGTGTCGCGGCGGAAGAAGCGGTTCTGCTCGTTATAGAGCCAGACGAAGCCCACGCGGTTCTTGGAGTTGATTTGATAATCGGAGCGGGTATCGGTGTTTGATTGATGGTTAATGTCGTTTACCGGCAACCCGTCCTGGCGTCGAACGGCGAGAATGTCCTCGCGAATGTCATAGCGGCGATAGGAGCTGAAGAGCCACCAGCGGTCTTTGATCAGCGGGAATCCGACATTCGCTGTTGTGTCGCGCGACATAACGAATGGGCTTCCCGACTGGACCGGGGACCCGTTGAAGCTAGGCAGCTTTACTGAGGCCTGAAGAGCGCTGGTCAGGTAGTAACCTGCGATCATTCCGTGAACAGCGTTAGAACCTGACTTAGTCACCATGTTCATGTACACCCCGCCGACGCCGACTTCAGCGGGAGCCTGATCGGTAACAACTTGAAACTCTTGCAGCGCATCGTGATTGACGTAAAAGGAGGTGTATCCGCCGTTTGCTCCAGGCCAGCCAAGCCGCAGTCCGTTCCAGCTGTACGACTCTTCGCCGGGTAAGCTACCATGTACCTGCATGTAAGACTGCTGGAAGCTTTGGTTGCCCCCAACATCAACAGTGCTCGATGTGACGCCCGGGGCTAGCGAGACGGTGGACCAGGGATCGCGCCCGCTCGGAACATTCTGGAGCAGTGCCTGACCGAAGGTCGTTGCGGTACTAACAGTCTGCACGTCGACCACCGGAGTGTCACTTACAGTGACGGATTGCTGGATCGTACCGGGCTCTAAGATGGCATTTACGGTAGCCGTGAATCCAGCCTGCAAGACCAGTCCGGTTTGAATAAATCTTTTAAAACCGGATGCCTCGATGCCTAACTGATAGGTGCCGACCGGCAACAAGTCGATCAGAAAGCCGCCATCTGTTTGCGAGACCGCAGTGCGTGCGCTCATGAGAGCCGGTCCTTCGATGGTGATTTTAGCTCCGGGAACAGAAGCTCCCGTAGCGTCAACGATGGAGCCGGTTATTTTGCCGGCCGTAGAAACCTGTCCATGAACAAGCTGAGAGAGGGCTAGAACTGCCAGTGCGCAGATCGACTGTTTGAAGAACATATGCTTCTCCGAAGTTGAATGAGTACCGCAGGAAGCAGACAGGGTCCTGAAGAGTAACGGGAATACTTTGTATACCACAGTCTTCGCATTGTTGGACTTACAAGCGGAATCGGTATTGATCCGAACGATCGACGTTGTAGAGTATGTCTTGCGATTGCCCGTGTCGGCAATGCGAGAGCCGACCAATCAGGGAGAGTAAGGAAATGTTTTTGAGGACACGCCGTATCGCAGTCGCACTTGGGCTGGCCTGGGGAGCCCATCAACTGTCTGGGGCACAAGGAGACTCCAGGGGGAAAGGAACTCTGACGATTGACCAGCTGATCCACATTAAGCATCCGTCAGATCCCGTCTGGTCTCCCGACAGCCGGAACGTGGCCTTTGTCTGGGACGAAGGGGGTGTTCAAAACCTCTATCTGGCAAACGCCCTCAGTGGCAATGCCAGCCCGGTCGCATTGACTGCCTTCAAATCCGGAACGATTGGGGACGCGTTCTGGAGCAACGATAGCAAGTCTGTTTACTTTAGCCACGAAGGCGGCCTCTGGAAGGTAGAGACTACAGGAACAGAAGCGCAGCCAGCGAATCCAGGCCTTCCGAAGGGTAGCGATTTTGTGCTGTCACGGAGTGGAACCAAGCTCGCGTATGTGGTGCATAGCAACACGGGAGACGATCTGGTGGTGCGAGACCTGCAGTCGGGGAAAGACACCCAGGCGGCCCATAATGCGAAGAGCATTTCGAGGCCGGCCTGGTCGCCCGATGAGAAGCATATTGCCTATGGAGCGGGATCCGAAGTGATCCACCACGATGAGGCGCCTGCTTATTCAGGAGCAAAGATCATTTACGTGACGACCGAAAATACGCCCGGAAAGCTTTTTGTAATCGGATCAAACGGCGGAGCCGCTACCGAGCTTTCCGTGCCGAGCGGGTACGGGGAGCTTCGCTGGGTAGACGCAAACCACATCACTTTGGACCGAGGCTCGAAAGACTTTAAACGGCGCATCATCTACGTTGCGAATGTTTCTACCGGCAAAGCAGTCGACGCTCACGAAGACGTAGACGACAAGTTTTGGAGCATGCCCTACGACGCAGGCCAGAAGCCGCAGCCGTCGCCCGACGGGAAGTGGATCGCCTACCTCAGCGACAGTAGCGGCTGGGACCACCTTTACGTCATGCCTGCGCAGGGCGGGACTCCGGCGGAAGTTGTCCAAGGCCATTTTGAATCGTGGCGGCCGGAGTGGTCGCATGACAGCAAGAAACTAGCATTTGACGGCAACTCCGAAGAACGTCCTGGAGATCGAGAGCTTTTTGTTGCGACTATCAATGGAAACCCTGCGCATGCGTCCGTGAAAGCCGTGACCAGCGGACGAGGCACCAATACGGAGGCGCACTGGTCGCCAGACGACAAATTCCTCGTTTATCAGCACACCGACCCGCAGAACTCAGCTGACCTGTTTACGATCGAAGCCCGAGCAGGAGCGGAGCCAAAGCGGCTGTCGAGCTCCATGCCGGCTGGAATTGATCATTCTGCATTTGTTGAACCGGAGTTTGTTCACTTCCCAGGCGCAGATGGTCAATCAGTTCCTGGCTGGTTATTTGTCCCGAAAAATCTGGACAAGACGAAGAAGCATCCAGCAATCGTCTGGATTCACGGTGACGGCATCAATCAAAACTACGATGGCTGGCACGTCCAGCGAAATTACGCTGTCTATTACAGCTTTCACCAATACCTGCTTCAGCAAGGATACGTCGTGTTTGCGCCGGACTATCGCGGCAGCATTGGCTATGGTCGCGCCTGGCGGGAAGGCGTGTACCTGGACGTGGGCGGAAAAGACGCTAAAGATGCCTGGATGTCTGCGAATTATTTAAAGACGCTTGCATTCGTTGATCCTGACCGGATCGGAGTCTGGGGACTCAGCTATGGCGGCTTCTTCACCCTGATTGCCATGACCGATCAACCTACTTTGTTTCGTGCCGGTGTGGACGTCGCGGGCGTGGTTGATTTCCGGATGTACGACGAAGATCCGTACCATGGCGATTGGACCGAAAGCCGCATGGGCGTACCCGAACAACATCCGGATGTATACAAAGCTGCAGCGCCTATTTCGCATATCGGTGAACTGCAGCATCCCCTGCTCATTTTGCACGGAACTTCGGATGTGAATGTGCCTTATCTCGAGTCGGTTCGTCTCATCGATCAAGCATTAAAGCAGAACAAGGGGGAGCTGGTGAAGTTTATGATGTACCCCGGAGAGTTTCACTACTTTACCAGGGAGCACGTACTTGCAGACGCGTGGAGACGGGTGGATGAGTTTTTCGCGTTGAACCTGAAGAACTAATTAGCGGGCACTCTGGTCTTGTCCAGTGGGTCGAAGTGGAAGGTCCATTTCAGTGGCACGTCCTCGGGCAGAAAGCATTTCTGGTCGTCGCAGGCCTGGTAGCGAAGTTTGCCTTCTACGGTGAGGTTGCCCGACGCGTCAAGCAGCGGCAACACGGCCTTATCGGGCCCAATGACGATTTCGCGAGTAAGACGGAAATGGCCAGTGTAAACCGGCACAACCTCGTTGATAACTGGGAGTGACATGCGCTCGGCGGAAGGATAGATGGCGGCTTGGGGCCTGGCTATGACGGAATCGGTTTGCGCCCAGTCAATGGGAATGTAGCCTTGTACGCCGGGCGCATAGACGTGAACACGAGCGGGCAGGTCGATGTCGAGAATCAGTTCGATGTGCTGGCCCATGCGTGCCCTCGGGGTACTCGCGCTGGCACTGAGGGCCAGATGCTTTGCCCTAACAGAGGCGTGGGGCGCCTCGGGCGCAATGCCGAACTGCTTCATTAGAATAACGGCCGCTGTATCGCGTTCGCGATAGTCATCTTCGAAGTATTTGGCAGTGACGACGCCGTGCCGGTCGAGAACGTAGATGCCCGGATTCGGGATGCCAAACGTCGGCGTTCCTCTCTTAGGCTCAGGGTTCAGAATCCCAAAGCTTCGGATGATTCCAGAGTCGGGATCCGAGAGGAGAGAGAAGGTGATGTGCTGGCGATCAGCGAAGCTCTTAAGGATGCTCGGGCGGTCGTAGCTGATGGCAGCTAGTCCCAGGCCAGCACTTTGAATTTTGCCGTAGTTCGTCTGCAACTCGACCAGTTGCGCTTTGCAGAACGGTCACCAGTCAGCGGACCGGAAGAAGACGAGCAGAGCTCCTTTGGGGCCTAACGTGGAGCTTAGGGTAACAGCGCGGCCATCCTGATCATTCGCCCGAAAGTCCGGGACAGGAGAGCCGACCGCCGGGCCCGTGGCGATATGGGGAGCGGGCGGTTGTTGCTGACCTGCAAAAAGCGAAATGGAGAAACTTATGGAAGAAAAGAGGACTGACGCGATGCTCTTCATTGGTGATTAGAGACAGCAAGACGGGCGGAAGCGGAGGGTGTTGCTGAAGGCCAGTTGGCGATCAGGTTACTGACATCGACGCTGCCGATGCCGGTGGCGAAATCCCAGCCAACCGTGGCGGAATAGGCGGGCTGATAAGCGGTATTAGAAGTAGAAAGGACACCGTATTGGCCAGACGGGACAAAACAATTGTTCGTGCCGGTGCAATTCACCGCCATATCGCCTTGCGTAATGTCGTGGAAGATGCACGAAGGATCCGTCGCGTTTCCGAGCGTTGCGTCACAGGTCGCGTTTCCGTTCGCGCCATATTGAACGGAGGCCAGCTGGTAATAAACGGGATTGGGATTTCCCCAGAGGCTGCCTGTCGATTGATTTACAAGAGCTTGAATGCCGGCCATGATCGGCGTGGCAACGGACGTGCCACCGAGTCCGGTCCAGGTGCTGGGAGGACCAAAGCAGGAACTACCCCCATTTGCAACATCTGTATAACACGTGATGTAGAAGTGACCCCATAGGCCATTAGCTGCAAAGAGGGAGACATCCGGCGTATCGCGGACACCATCACTCGGATTACCGGCAACAAGTTGCCAATCGGGCTTGGGCCAACCCTGACAGGTACCGCTGACGACCTGATCGAGAGAAGGCGTTCCTGTGGCGCAACCACTGGGTCCACCACTGCCGGCGGCCGTGTCGATAAAGTTATTTCCAAAGGAACTGTTGCAAAATCCGTCGATTCCATAGGGAGTGGCATAGCCCTCATATCCAGATAGCAAAGCGCCAGCACAAGAATCGTTCCAGGGAATTTCGGGAACGTAGGATAGAGCAGACCCGAAGGTGCGCCCGTTTGTGCTGCTCCAGTATTCGCTGGTCACGTGGTTGTAGTGATCGCCAAAATCGGTTCCACCGACAGCGACATTGAAGGGAGTTGAGGCAAGACCACTGGTGCCGATGCCATGCGTGGCATTACTTAGATCTTCATCGGAGGCAGCGGCGCCCCAGTCACCCGTTGCAGCAAACATGGACACACCCTCGGCGGCAGCTAACTCATAAAGATAGTAGACGTACACGTTGCCACTTTCGCCGTTTTGAGTTTCCGAACCTGCATAGCTCAGGCTCATGAGTCCGGGAGTTGGGTTTCCATTCGTCAGCATATTTTCCATGGCGATGAAAGCACCGAAATTGGCGTCGGTGTCAGCGCAGGCAGCGAGCACGATAGCGGCATCGGGAGCAGCTGCACTGGCCCATTCGGCATCGAGTATCGCTTCGACATCGTCAGCGTTCACACCGGGAGCATCACAAGCTCCGGCGGTACCGGTCGTGCCGGGCCCGGGATGGACCTGGATGAAGCTGCCGTAAGGATAACTGCGGGCAAGTCCAAATGTCTTCCGAAAGACATGCCAATCGCCGGTGCTGTAAACATCGGTGTCTTCGAGTACAACGATCGTTTGACCCTTGCCGGTGAGCCCGGCTTGATAGACAGGCGTGATGTCGTAAATGGTTTGGAGATCAGCCGGTGTGACGACCTGATAATTCGAATTTAGGGTGTAGCTTGGCACCGGATGACTCATACGATGGGGTCTGAAATTGTTCAGTGAGGCAATTCCAGCGATGACGGGAGAAAGCGCTGCCGGAATCAGTGGGTCACTGATATTGGCGATATGCGCTTCCCCTTTTACGGAAAGATGGTGAATCTCGGTGTGAAAGGCTCGGTTTACCTGGGCGACACTGCCGGATATGTCAACCACCAGGTTGGGATAGACATGATTGACAACAAAGCCCTGGGAAGTAAGCCAGGAAGTAACAGTGTCTAGATCTTGTTGCGCGAGGCCAAAGCGTTCGCCGAACTGCTGCGCAGTAACCCAGCGATGGAAATTGGCAGAGGCGGGATTGTGGAGTTGGTCAACGAACTGCTTGACTGCTGCCTCGCCTTCAGGGGAGCGTTTCAGCTGCACATAAATATGCTCGAAGCGATGAGCGCCGGCAACTTTGCCTCTGTCGTTAGCAGCTGTCGCTTCGGGCCGGGTATTACCGCGCAAAGAGACCAGTCGGCTCTCACTGATGCTTTCAACGAGCATCGTCCGGGCATGCGGATTCACCGCTTGCCCATTAGCTGACCGATGACCGGCGGCGAAGGCAAATAGAGCAAATGCCGGCAACGCAATATTTCTAAACATGTGTCTCCGTTGTTAAATACAAGCTTACTGCTGGGTAGAACACAGGCGGCGGCGGAACAGAAACAAGCCGCCTACGACGGGCGCAAGAAGAAAGAAGCTGGCAGGTTCGGGAATACCCGCAGTGATCGAAACGTCATCCAGAGAGAAATATCCGGCATCATTACGGAAGGCGAAGCGCAGAATATCTGATGAAGTAGAAGCCACTCCGTAGACACTGTAGAACGTGTAATCCTGAGCACCGATTCCTGTAGCGGTGTATGCAGTGCTGGAACCAAGAAGCACGGATACAGAATTGGTATAGCCAGGCGAGGGGTCGGTATCCTGAGCCAGCCAGAAAGAAATTGTGTAGCCTGAACCCGGTGTGGTACTTAAAATTTGAAAGAGCGTCATGACGTCGCCTGCAGGTGGCCCAAAGAAGGCACCGTAATTGCCGGAGTGGGCATCAGCTGCATCAACACCGTAATACTGGCCGTTGAAGGCAGCCCCGGAACCAATACCAGCCAGATTCCAACCGCTTAGGTTGCCTGTTTCAAAGTCGCCGTTTGTGACTAAGCTGGCGGCCACTGCAGACGATACTCCGCAAGTGGCAATGACTACGATTGTGAAAAGGAAGAAGAATAGTTTTCGCATGAACCCTTTTGACCAAAGAAGTAGGATAGTTCAGCTTAGTGGATTAGCAGGCTGCGAACAAGGCTTGGCTGTAAGAACGCACAAGTATGAAGTCTGCATCAGTATTGTATGAGACTTGTGGTCGGCATTACCGGAGCGTCAGGGGCGATATTCGGAGTTCGAACTCTGGAAGCGCTCCGGGCGTTATCGGTGGAATCTCACTTGGTGCTGACGAAGTGGGCGCGGACCACGGTGGTGCACGAGACGGGGCTGGCTTTGAACGCGGTAGAGGCGCTGGCGACCGTGGTTCATCACACAGACAATCAGGCCGCATGTATTTCCAGCGGATCTTATCCGACCGACGGCATGATCATCGCTCCCTGCAGCATGAAGACTTTGGCTGGAATCCGAAGCGGCTATAGCGAAGCGCTGGTGGGACGGGCGGCAGATGTAATTTTGAAAGAGCGGCGAAAACTGGTCCTGCTGGCGCGAGAAAGTCCGCTCAGTGAGATCCATTTGGAGAACATGCTGGCCCTAACAAGGATGGGGGTGGTGATTTTCCCGCCCGTCCCGGCCTTTTATAACCACCCTAAAACCATTGGGGATTTGGTGGACCATATTGTGGGACGATTGCTGGACCAATTTGGACTGGAGATGCCGGGCTTGGCCCGTTGGTCTGGATTTTCGGCTTCGTGATGCAGGAAAAGAGTCCCAAGCCGCATCTCTGGCTGGGGAAATATCTCTCTTTAGCGCTTACCTTGCCTGCGTCAGTCGTTGCAGGTTATATTCTGGGGTCGGTTGCTGATCATTACCTGCATGCATCAATCCTGAGAGCGTTAGGGATCATGCTCGGGATGGGCGCCGGGATCATACAAATCGTCAAGGAATTATCACGCGATTCGAAGAGATAAGGCCCTGCAATACAACTCGGAAACTGTTCTGGTTGACGGGTTTATTTGCGGTCTCCGGATTTCTCGGGGTTTGGTGGACCTGGGGCTTCAGAGCCGCTTGCGGCTTCGCTTTAGGAGCGGCGGGGTCGATGGTTAACTTGTGGCTTTTTAGCTGGCTGGCAGGTGGTATTGCTCCTGGCGGGGGAGGTCGAAAGCCGTGGCAGGCAGGAGCTTTTGCTACCCGGTATCTGCTATTGTTCATGGGCGGGTATGTTATAGTCAAGTCGTTGAATGTTAAGCCTTTGGCGGTAATTTTCGGTCTCTTTGCCAGTACGGCGGCAGTGCTGTTGTGGTCCATAGCTGAGCTGTGGCAGAGCCGACTGGGCACTCGGCGAACCAACTAATGCGCGAACTTTTTTTGACCCATCTATTTAACCGATTTTTAGGGGTGCCTGCCGAAGCGGTATTGAATGCGATCCATTACCCGCCAACCCGGCCGGGCCGTCCCTGGACAGACTGGATGGTTTGCGAGCTGCTTGCAGTTCTGCTGATCGTTATTTTGTTCGGTGTCTTGCGCAGACGGTTGTCGGTCGACAAG
>CAXTMN010000040.1:18962-24520 GCA_964245395.1 uncultured Bryobacteraceae bacterium | reverse complement strand
TCAGCACGTGATTTAAGTTACTTACGAATTTGTCTACGCTTCTGCGGAAGAGGTAGTGGGCCACGATGGGCCGCGATACGTGGCGTTTTTTGGCACTATTTTTCTGTTCATTCTATTGATGAATCTGATGGGTTTAATTCCCGGGTTGGAGTCGCCAACGATGTATCCGATGGTGCCGCTCGGACTCGCGTTAGCAACGTTTGTGTTTTACCACGTAGCAGGATTGCGAGCTCACGGCGGTGGGTACATTAAGCAATTCATGGGCCCGATGTTGTTGCTCGTGCCGCTGATGTTGCCTATTGAGCTGATCAGTCATTTTGCGCGTCCGCTTTCGCTGACAGTTCGTCTTTGGGCCAACATGTTCGCGGGTGAGCAGGTATATCTAACTTTCATCACGTTGACCAAGATAATCTTTCCGGTCATTTTCATTGGCTTGCACTTATTTGTCGGATTATTGCAGGCGTACATTTTTATGCTGCTGGCAATGGTTTACGTCGGCGGAGCTGTATCGCACGAACATTAGGCTTTATTCCGCTTCCAGTGTGAGCGCCCGGCGTCCCAACGTACGGTGTCGAACCACCTCCTGGAAGCAATTTACTCAGGAGAAACGATGAAAACGAAACTGATGATGCTCCTCACGACCTTGATGGTCCTGGCGAGCCCAATTTTTGCTCAGGATCAGGCTGGCGGAGGCGGAGCAGCCGATGCAAATCGCCGGGCAGCAGCCTACATTGCCATGGGCATTGCGTCTGGCCTTTGCGGACTAGGGCAAGGTCGCGCAACGGCGTCGGCGGCAGAGGCGATGGCGCGGAATCCGGCGGCGGTGGCTGCTATTCGTGTGGCACTTATTTTAGGACTGGTGCTGATTGAATCACTGGCGTTGTACACGCTAGTTATCACGTTTATTGCCCGTTAGTAAAGCTTAGTTCGGTGTAAGTAAAGGCCTGCTAGCAAGAGCGCTGGCAGGCCTTTTATTTTTAATGGACCTGCTGCATTACCATGGCGTGCAGGCACTTAGCGAATTACGATCGACCCAGCGGTAATGGTTTCGGCAGGACGGCTGAATTAAAAATAGACTTTCAGCGCCAGTTGAATGATGCGGGGGTCGTAAGTCTGGGAGATGATGCCGAAGGTTCCGCTGTTGTACCCGGTGTCGGGATTGCGGAACTCGGCGTGGTTGAAGATGTTGAAGAACTCGCCGATGATTTCTGCTCGGACACGCTCTCTATAGACGAAGGTCGATTTTGAGATTCGCAGATCGAGGTTAGTGCGGGTTGGTCCACGAAGCGCGTTACGGCTTAGCGTGCCATAGGTTCTTGCCGAAGGATCGGTAACTGCGGTCAAGCTGCTGACAGAAAGTCCTGCGGTGGAGACAAACCCCGGGTTAAACCAGTAATTGCCGACTTGACCGTTAACCACCTGAGCGACACGAGGATCATAGTAAGTCACTGGACCTACGATATTGGGGCGCACTAAGTTTGCATCGCCGGCACCGGACGGACCAGGCTGATTAGCTGCCGCACCGAACCCCGCACTGATGTCCAAAGGCTCACCGGTCCGGTATGTGTAGATTGGGTTCAGCGACCAGCCACTGGTCAGCCAGCTACGATGGAAAATTTTATCGAAGGGGAGATCCCACATCCCACTCAGGGAAACATAGCTGCGGATGTCCTGATCGGAGGATGCACGGAACTGATGGTGGTTATAGTAAGCAACTCGGCTATTCGGCTGTTCGAAGCCGCTCGCGTCGTCAATGCTATGGGCCAGTGTATAGGAAAGCTGAAAAGTCACGCCCCCGAGATATTTCACCTGGCTATAGCGCCGCTGCAAGCTGCTTTGCATGCTGTTGTAGCTGGCATTGGACCCGTTGATGAACTCGGACATAATGGCGTAACTATCTGGCCGGCTAGCAGGCTGTGTATTCAACAGACGTGTGGTTGTTCCCAACACAAAGGGATTGCTATCGACGAGTGCCGTTAATTTGTGCGCAGAATTTCCCACATAATCTACTTCAGCGATTAGGTCGTGACCCAATTGGTGCTGAACACTCAGATTGTATTGATAGATGTATGGAGTGCGCAGGTGAGGATCGATGGTATCGGCAGTAAACGGACCAAAGACTGAGTAGAAATCGATGTTCTTGGCTGGTGGCTTTGAAGGAAACGGATTTGGCTGACCGGATGCTACATAGGGCTGCGATAAAGGGCTAGGCGAGGCAACCGTTCCATCCGCAGGGGGGGCAAAGGTCAGATACGCTGATCCGGCAAAAGGCGGAACACCATTGAACTGATACAGATCTTCGCCCTTCAGGACGTCGTAGAAGACGCCAAAGCCACCGCGGATGCTGGTGTGGGCATCGCCGGATGGGTCAAATGCGAAGCCAAAGCGGGGTCCAAAATTGTTGCGGTCGGGGTAATTTGCGCCCGTAGGTGCGCCCGGGTCGCCAGGAAAAAGCAGGCCAGGAGGCGCATTGGGGAAGCGCTGAGATTGCTGGCCATAAGCCAAAGAGAAGGAGCGACCCTGGGTGTCATGGCGCGGGGTGTCGTAGTCGTAACGGATGCCAAGGGTCAACACCAAACGTGGAGTGACGCGCCATTCATCCTGCCCGAATCCTGCATAAGAAGTCGTACGGATGTTCGAGGGAGCTTGCGAGTACTGAGCGAAATTATCAGGCAAGCCCAACAGGAAGTCCGCGCGATCGTTGCCGGTTCGTATTGCTTGTCCATTCGTTCCGGCAAAGCCAAAGGCACCATTCACGCCGAAATCAAAAACGGTGTTGTCCTGGAATGGCGATACGTAGAACCCGGTCTTGATGGTATGTTTCCCGTGAGTCCACGTCAGAGTATCCGAAAACTGATACGTATTGTTCAGGATATGGCTCGGGCCAAACTCGCTGAATCCAACATTCAACCCGCTCGAAAAATTGAGCACCGGTGGGCCAGTGGGATTATCGGGCGTAATTCCCACACCTAATTGCGAGGCTACCGGTGCCGTTGCATCTGGAGCCGAGCGTAAGCGATTTTGCCGTTGAGCGGTCGCCCGGAACTCATTCAACAAGGCTGGTGAGATGACTGAAGTGAAGTTAGCATTGGCGAAATAACGCCGCAAATTGGACAAGGATGGGAAGCCTGGGACGTTAGCGCCGAAAGAATCGAAGGGATTAACAATCGGGTTTGTGGATCCGCCAAGGGTCACAGACAAACGCTGTGAATCTGTGGGAAGGTAGTCGATTTTCCCTGTACCTTCGTCGCTGTTGTTCACACCATTTGCGCGGGGGAAAAGAAAGCCAGTTGTCGATGTCGGAATCAACCCGGCCTTGATGTAATTAGCTGCGACAGGATCGATACTCGAAGGGGCTATGATTCCCTGAGCAGCCAGGGTTGGATTTGGTTGGTAGCCCGGGTGCGTCTGCAGGAAGCTCACAAGTCCAGCGGGAGGAGCGCCTCCTGCTGACTTCGAGAAATCCCCGGCTAGTTCGGCAGGCGTAAAGGTAGTGACTTGGCCGCTGAACATGGTTTCAGTCTGACGTTGACCTTGGTAGCTTCCAAAAAACAATAGCCTATTTCGGCCGTTAAGCAATTTTGGAATCACAACCGGGCCACCAACAGAAAAGCCAAACTGATTGCGCTTCAAAATGTCGCGCGGTTGCCCTTGCTGGTTGGAGAAGAAGCTGTTCGCGTCGAGCACATTGTTCCGCAGAAATTCAAAGATACTGCCATGCAATTCGTTAGAACCAGACTTGGTAATGATGCTAATCACACCACCAGCATTGCGGCCATATTCAGCGTTGTAGTTACTGGTTAGTATGCGAAATTCCTGGATTGTGTCCGGATTGGGATTGTAGACGATATCGTTGTAAAGAGAACTGTTGTTCAAACCGCCGTCCAGAAGGTAAGTGATGGAATCGTTGCGGCCGCCCGAGATACTAAATCCTCCGGTGCTATTCGTGTTCCCTGTGGTCGAGCTATAGAAAGATCCCTCATCGGTAGGTGTCACACCAGGCTGTAGGAGAGCCAGATCCAACACGTTTCGACCATTGAGGGGAAGGTTCAAAATGGGGCGGGTGGTTACAGAGGCTCCCAGGGTAGAACTTACTGTTTCGACGCCGCTGGTATCGGCTTCGACCTGCACCGTCTGGTTAAGTTGCCCTACTTCAAGCGTGATGTCGACACGCAATGCCTGGCCGATGTTAAGCGGAGCAGGCTGAGTGTCTACCTTGAGGAAGCCGGTTTGCTCAACGGAAACCTTATAGGTGCTAGCACGTAGCTGCAAAACCTGGTAAGCGCCCTGGTTATCGGTAATGGCTTCGCGCGAAACGTTCTGGTTAACATCGATCACGCTGACGGTTGCATTCTCAACCACAGAACCGGACTTATCCTTGACGACGCCGAAGATGCGGCTGGTGGAGGATTGTGCGGAGATGGTTGCAGCAAAAAGGAAGGAAGCGGCTAGAAACGTCAGGAGACGACACGGGTAAGGGTCGGACGGAGTAGCTGAAGTCACAATGCTATTGTGATTCGGATTGAAATATTTTGGGTAGATTATTTATCCCCACTCAACAGCTGGCCCGGGAACAGATTGATTGAGAAGATTAGAGCATGAAAGTGCAAGGAGTTTTCCCGGCTCTGACGACTTGTTTCGACAGTGACGGCAATCTGTACAAAGCGAAGGTGCTGCACAACATTGAGCGCCTGAATCAGATTGCATTAAGTGGTTACCTAGTGGGGGGTTCAACAGGAGAAACACCTCTTTTGAGCAGCGATGAGCGCATTCAGCTGATGGAGTGGGTGAAGCAGGCGAGCGCTCCAGGCAAGGTGCTGATTGCCGGAGTAGGGGCCGAGAGCGTTCATGAGTCAGTGCGGATGGCGAATCGTGCGGCTGAGGCGGGCTTTCAGCTGGCGCTCGCGTTGACGCCCTTTTACTACCGGCAACAGATGTACCGGCCAGATACGCAGGCGCTGTACTTTCGGGCGCTGGCTGACCGGTCGAAGATCCCGATATTAATCTACAACATTCCCCAGGTCACCGGGTACGCCTTACCCGTGGAGACGATTGCGGAGCTGTCGGAACATCCGAATATTGTAGGGATGAAGGATAGTTCTGGAGATTTGGAGAAGTTAGGCCAGGCGGTTGCTGCGGCGAAGCCGGGCTTTCAGGTGCTATCCGGGTCGGGATCGAACTTCTGGGACGCATTGAAACTGGGTGCAAGCGGAGCGATTCTGGCAATTGCCAATGCCCTGCCTTATTCATGCGTGACAATTTGGGAAGCGTTTCGCACACGGGAAGAGGAGGCAGGTAGGGATTGGATGGCGCGGATCATGCCGGCATCGCGCCTGATGGCCACGCATCACGGAATCCCGGGCCTAAAGTACGCAATGGATTTGAACGGCTACTACGGGGGCATTCCCCGCTTGCCGTTTGTGCCACCTTCAGGCGAAGCTCGCGCGGAGATCGAGCAGGCATTTGACGGACTACGGGGATAATGAGAAACGGGTGAGCAGGGCAGCATTGTTGCCCCACCCGGTCAGAGATATTTGATCAATACGACTGCGTTGCCG
>CAXTMN010000040.1:17093-18952 GCA_964245395.1 uncultured Bryobacteraceae bacterium | reverse complement strand
GATCAGTTCGTCGGCAATTTGCCTCACGAGCAGAATGCCAAAGCCGCCGGGACGGAGGCCCGTTTGAGAGCGGTACTCGGCATGACGAAGAGGATCTTCGGGGGGGTTGCTGACCGCCGCATGCGGAACGGCTGAGATGGAGAATCCAGACCCCGCGTCGCGAATTTGTAGCATCAGCAGGCGTTGGGTGCGAATAAATGCCAGCTCGACTCCGCAGACAGGCTCTGATTTACAGCCGTGTTCGATGGCGTTGCTGAGTAGCTCATCGAGAGCGATGCTCAGGCGGCAGGCGAGCTCATCGTCCAAGTCGGCTAACTGAGAGCGGAAAAATGCGACAACACGGTCTTTGCAGTTAAGATCTGGAGGAATGTTCAGGGAGATCCAACCTGGAGAGGCGGAGGTCACCTTCAGGTCAGGGATGTCGTTGAGAGTTTGGCGCGCAGTCACAAAGAAATCTAGTTCAGCAAGCTAAGCAAATTATCTCGCCTTAGAATTATGATGCTATTTTCAAGACAGTAATCCCAAATGCATCTGCTCCAGATTGCTCGCACCTTATGCATATGCACTACTCTTGCCTGGGCAGGAAATAAGAAGATTGTGTCTCCGGATACAAGCGCAGGGAACGATCAAATCGACCTGATCGCTACTATCACGCTGGCCGAGGCGGACGTGACCCAGAAATTGGGCGCTGATGCGGGTACGGGAATTGTTTTGCTGGCGGTGCGGGTGATTCCGAAGACGGACAAACCGGTGCAGATCAGTCCAGACGATTTCATTTTGCTGGCCCATGATGACGGCGAAAGGTCAAAGCCGTTTGATCCGGAGCAGTTGGCCGGAGACGGTGCCTTGGTCGTTACGAACTCCACTGACACAAAGGTTAAGAAGACCGGCAGCTCAGTTGGTTTTGGGGGAATTATGGGAGGCACGGGCGGTTCTCCCGGAAACCCAAAAGTAACCACTATGAGCTCGAAAATCGACAGTAAGAGTAAGGGAAACGAGAGGCTATTGGCTGCATTGAAAGCTAAGCAGCTGCCTGCGAAGGAATCGATTCAGCCGGTAGACGGATACTTGTACTTTCCGCTAGATGGCAAGCACAAGTTAAAGAACCTGGCTGTGCTGTATCGAGGTCCAGCGGGGAAGCTGGACCTCGAATTTGAACATTGACACTTATTCAGCTTTGCTGATCGAATTGATCTTGACCATGTCCCCGTCCATGGTTCCGTCAATCTTGACAGTCTGACCGGCGAAAGCCTTGGCCTTGTCTTTTGAATCGGCATCGAACTTCATGACCTTGCCGTCGCTGACCAGGACAGGATCGGCGCCGCCGCCAAGGCATTTATTGACGCACGCTGTATTGGCGTCACTGACTTTGTCGTGCTTTGCTCCGCAATGCGATTCGGAGATATAGCCCGTCATGTCGTCTGCCATAGCAGAAAAGCTACAGAGCGAGGTGGCGAGGACAGATGCGAACAGAAGTTTTTTCATTGGTTCTCCAGAAGTGGTACGGGTTCCATTCTATCCCGGATTGTCGAGCGACGGACTCACACTTCTAAGATTACGGGCATAATAAGGGGGCGGCGCTGCGTTTGTTTGCTCAGGAAGCGCTTCAGGTCGTTGCGTATTTTCTCCTGCATGACTCCCCAGTCGCCCCGCTCTTCGGCAGTTGACGACTCCAGAGTGCGAGAAACAACGCCCCGCGCTTCGAGAAGTATAGCCGCATTGTCGCCCGAGACGAAACCGCGGCTGACGATCTCCGGGAGGCCCTCACTTTTGCCGGTATGTTTATTGATGGCGATGATGGGCAGGACAAAGCCGTCCTCAGACAAGTGACGGCGGTCACGAATGATAATGTCTTCAAA
>CAXTMN010000040.1:3625-17083 GCA_964245395.1 uncultured Bryobacteraceae bacterium | reverse complement strand
CGACATCATCAAGCGACCCGGAATCGATGCAGACCCGGCCAACGGTCACCTTCTCACCGCGACGAGCACCTTGCGAATCGATTTCGAGCGTGTCGCCCGTTTCAAGAACAAAAGTTTCTTTAAGACCGAGGAAACGCAGATGGGATGCGAGCATGGCGTGCCGGGAGAGCTGTCGGTATTCACCATGAATGGGGATGAAGTAACGAGGGCGGACCAGATTGAGAATGAGCTTGAGTTCCTCTTCACTGGCGTGGCCCGAGACGTGAACAGGTGGCTTCATGGAGCCATAAACAAGGTCGGCTCCACGGCGAGCGATGTGATTCATCATGCGGAAGATCTGCTTCTCGTTTCCGGGGATGATGCGGGAACTGAGAACGACAGTGTCGCCGGGCTGAAGAGTCAGGTTTTTGTGGTTGTCGACGGCCACGCGGGAGAGCGCAGACATGGGTTCACCCTGCGTGCCTGAAACAACAACGGCCACCTTACTGGGCGGCATCTGCATGATGTCCTGGGGACGAAGCAGAGTGGAATCGGGAATGGAGAGCAGCCCGAGATTGTGAGCTATTTCGGTAACGTTCAGCATGCTGCGGCCGAGAAAGGCGACTTTACGCCCGGACTCCGCGGCAAGGTCAAGAATCTGTTGCAAACGGTGAATAGAACTGCTGAAGCAAGAGATGATGAGACGCCGTTCGCTGCGGGTGAAGAGCTCGCTTAAACGAGGGCGGACAGCGCGCTCGCTCTCAGTGTATCCGGGGCGATCGACGTTAGTGGAATCAGAGAGCAGGAGCAGCACCCCGCGCTTTCCATAATCAGCGAAGGTGTGAAGGTCGAAGAGTTCGTTGTCGGTAGGAGTGGGATCTACTTTGAAGTCACCGGTGTGGATGATGACGCCGAGAGGAGTGGTAATGGCCAGGGCGACCGCACTCACGATGGAGTGTGTGACGCGAATGAACTCGATTTGAAACGGGCCGAGCACAATGCGGTCGCCCGCTTTGACGATATTCAGCTTCGCATTGTCGAGCAGCTCGTGTTCTTCCAGGCGACGTTCGACTAAGGCGAGGGTGAACTCGGTCCCGTAAATCGGAAGGTTCAACTGCGATAAGAGAAACGGGATGCCGCCGATGTGGTCCTCGTGGCCGTGGGTGAGGATGAGGCCGCGAACGAGACTGGCGTTTTGCTCAAGATAAGAGAAATCAGGGGTGACGATGTCGACGCCGAGGAGCTCAGATTCGGGGAACATCATGCCCGCGTCGACCACGATGATGTCGTCTCCGTAGCGGAAGGCCATGGAGTTCATGCCGAACTCTCCGAGGCCTCCGATGGGGATGATTTGTAGTTTCCGATCAGACATAGGGCGCAATGAAGCTAAAGGGTATCACGCGGCTGAACGGACAGCGGCTCGGGAAATGATGAGAAAAAGTCGCTAGGGAGAGTTGGTTTGGGTGGCAGTTTTAGCCCGGTTGACCCAGGTTTCGTAGACGAAAATATCGCGCTGGACATCCCAAACGGCTTCGGGGAGAGCATGCAGGTCGTCGCGAGAAACTGCAGGAACGTTGCTATCGAGCGCAATCAGACCACCTTCGTGGTGCTGATTGGCTAAGCCCTTCGAGGGAATGCTGTTCTTGGCAGCCCAGTCTGAAATACGAATTTCGGGCATTGCTTTGATCTGCTTTTCGGTCCAATTGGGGAAATGAAGCTTGTTTTCCAGCCAGAGAGCGACGGGCTTCGAGAGATAGTAAGGCCGGTGACCGCCGTCGGAGGTGAAGTCATACTCGAACAGGTTCTTCGAACCGCCGGCTTCGGAGGCCGTACGCTTTCTGAGATCCGTAAAGAAATCCTCGCCGTGATGAGGAATGTCGACGACCTCGTCTGCTGAGCCGTTCCAGATCAGGGTCGGGCCGCGTTTCGCGTGGAGAGCGAAGATGACAGCGCCTCGGTCGCCAAGGAACTGCAAGGCCTGATACGGCCCGGCCTGGCACATTTTGCGGCTCCGATCCCAATAGCCATCGGGACCATCAAGGTCGCCACCACCGACCAGAACACATGCATGCACTGCGGTGTCGACAGCGCACGCAAGCGAGCTGATAAAGGAACCCATGGAATAGCCAAGCACCGCGATGCGCTTGGGGTCTACATCTTTGCGATGGGCCAAAAAGGAGACGCCCTGCATGACATCGGTCACCATGAGACCACCCATGCGACGAGCCATATCGTCCGGTTCTAAGAGTTGATCGTGCTGGCTGGTGTTGGACTGACGCTCGGAATTACGTTCATATTCGCCGATGGGATCGTAGGTGAGAACAACCGCCCCGGCTCTCGCGTAAAGGATGCCTGCGTAGGAAGCGTACCAGGAAGATTTATCGCCGCCGTGACCATTAACGATTACAAGAGCGGGGTGCTGCGTGATGGTGGCACCGGCAGGGTGATACACGATGGCTGGAATGCGCAGCTCGTAAGCAGTGGAGTAAGCGACTCGCTCGGCTGTGACGTCGGGAACGGGCGCAAACGAGCCGTACGTTTTGTCCTGCAGCGCCGGTAACGGTTGGGGAACATGGAGTGTGGCGCAGATTTGCTTGCGAAGCTGATCCCACTCACGACTTTTTGCCGACACGATGTGGACCGCAAGCAGCACAGAACAGAAGGAAGCAGCCAGACAGCGAGAACGCATTGTTGATGACATGGTATACCGGCCTGCAAGCTAACGATCAATCCAACATGCGATCTGACATGCAAACCTGACATGCAAACCTGACATGCAAACCTGGAAGCGAGAACGTGGGAGGGAGGAGAAGGATTGGGGGAGCGAGTTTTAGTTCCGTATCGCTTTGACCACAAGGCTGCGGCTTACACGCGGGCCGCTCGCGAGGTCGGGTTGGAAGCGGTGCCTATTTCAGTCAGTGAACACCTCGTTGTCAAAGGCTATGCGGGCGTGCTGCTGACCGGGGGAACGGATGTGAACCCAGCCTGCTATGGCGAGCAGGCACAACCGGAGACAGAGAAGCCGGACGACGAACGGGACCGGGCAGAGTTGAAGGTGATTGAGGGAGCCATTCAGATGGAACTTCCGATCCTGGCGATCTGCAGAGGCTTACAAATTCTGAACGTCTATCACGGTGGCACGCTGATTCAGGACCTGGCCGACGCAAGAACTCATGATCCAGAGACTGACAACGTGGCCCAGGTCGCGCATGAAGTGGCGATAGAACCGGACAGCCTTCTAGCTAGTGTTGCGGGTACGGCAACATGGCAGGTGAACTCTCGACATCATCAAGCGGCAGACCGGATCGGTTCCCGTATGCAGGTTTGCGCCCGGGCAACTGATGACAAAACGGTTGAAGGATTGGAGCGCCCAGACCGCAAATTTGTTCTGGGAGTTCAATGGCATCCGGAAGACCAGATCTTTCGGCATCCGGAGCAGTTAAAGCTGTTCCGGAGATTTCGGGAAGCTTGCGGCTGATCAATACGGAGGAGGCCGGAGTGTTGGGAGGGTTTGATGTCGTATGGTGCGATTTAGTCGCAAGAGACGTAACCAAGGCCAAGGTTCATTCGTTAGGTAGCAGAGGGTGTTTAGTTGACGCGCACCCCTTAAGGAGACCTGATGAAGATCGCGGTTTACGGACTTTTGCTTTCATTTGGGACGGTGTTCCCGCAAAGTCGAACGCCTGCGTTGATGCGAACGCGGGTGAGTCCCTTCAAACACGTGGTGGTGATATTTCAGGAAAATCGAACTCCCGATAATCTTTTTTATGGGTTATGCGCTCCGCCCTTCGGGACTTCCGAGTCGTGCAGTGTGACACCAGGAGAGGGGCAGTACAACATCCAGAAAAGCAACTGGGCAGATATCAATTCGTCCAGTGGGGTCACTCAGCCAACACCGGTACCGTTGGCAAACCACTATGACCTAAGTCATGCGCACAGCGGGTTTACGGCCATGTGCGACGCAGATCCTGTGACAGGAAATTGCAGAATGGACGGAGCGAGCCGTGTGGGGTGTTCGGGGAATTGTTTAAGCAAGTCGCAGTTTAAATACGTGGACAACTCCGCTGGCCAGGTGAATCCATATCTGACTATGGCGACCCAATACGGCTGGGCAAACTACATGTTCCAAACCAATCAGGGACCAAGCTTTCCGGCGCACCAATTTATCTTTGGGGGGACATCGGCACCGAGCACGGCCGACGATGCTGCCGGAATTTTTGCGTCCGAGAACATGACCAACACAGGGACGTCGGGGCTGAACGGGGTGGCCGGATGCATCGCGGGAACAGGTACGACGGTGCAACTGATTGGACCGAGCGGCATAGAAAACCCGACTGACAAGGTGTATCCGTGCTTTGAGCACCAGACCCTGGCCGATGTTCTTCCATCTTCTGTGACGTGGCGGTATTATGCGCCGAGCGCGGGATCGATTTGGACGGCGCCGGACGCTATCCAGCATATCTGCAAGTCGACCGGTCCTGGAGGTGAATGCGTGGGTCAGGCCTGGAGCAATAACGTGGATTTGAAACCGGCGGATGTTCTGCAGGACATTGGCAGCTGCAATCTGCGCTCACTCAATTGGGTGATTCCAACAGGAGCCAATTCAGACCACGCCAATGCCAACGATGGAGGCGGGCCTTCGTGGGTGGCGGCCATTGTCAATGCGATTGGCAACAGCTCAAATTGCGATGGTGGCGCGGGGTATTGGAAAGACACCGCAATCCTGATTGCCTGGGATGACTGGGGCGGCTGGTACGACCACGAACCACCGGCCAAGCTCACATACCCGCAAGGCGGCTATCAGTACGGCTTCCGGGTACCGCTGATTGTGATCTCGCCCTATACCGCGAGCCATTACATCAATAATGTGCGGCACGACTTTGGCAGTATCCTTCGCTTTATCGAAAGTAACTTCGGCATTCAAGAAGGCATTCTGAACTTCGCCGACGCGCGGGCCGACAACAATCTTTCTGAGTTCTTCGATTTCAGTCTGCCGCCGCGCAGGTTTCAAACAATCAGCGCCCCGCTGCCAGCGAAGTTTTTCATCAATGACAAGAGGGCAGCTACCGACCCCGACGATCAGTAAGCGGCTCGATCCACCCTGTCAGTCAGTAGATCTCAGAGGAAAGGAGTAGAAAGACGTTGTTCTTTCTTACATGTGCGATGGAATTTAGATATTTTCTTATCGGAGTTTGTGCGGCGGCGATTCTGAGCGTATCTTCTTACTCAGCGGTGATCTTCGACAATGCTGATTTGCCGCTGTTCACCACGACTCGGACTTCGTCCATAGAAGGAGCAGCCGCGTACCTTCAGATTGGTGCGTCGGATGTGTCAATTGGACAGATTGCGATTAACGCGCAGCCGCTGCAGGATGGACAATTGAAGTTTGTCATCTTCAGTGATGTTGCACCTCCGGGAGGAGACTCCGGGACTTTGCTGTTCAGTGACACGGTTAATGTAAGCAACTCCGATTCGCTGTCCTACGTACTCTCGGACCCGCTCTCTTTTACGCTGCTGGCCGGGCACTACTACGACATTGGCGCAGTGTTCAGCGGCAGTAGTATCCGATACACGTACGATGAGACATCGGATACAGAGAACGGAATAACTTCGATTGTCAGCAACGAAAACGTCGACAACTTTGAGAGTCCAGCTTTAGTGGGCCATGCAGATTCAGATATCAACATCCGCTTATACTCGCCAGCGACGACGCCCGAGCCTGCGACGTTCTTACTAAGTGCGCTCGGTCTGGCATGTGCCGGACTGGGCGACTACTTGCGCCGCCGGGTACACTGAATTGAACTTGCATTCCATTCTCCTGACCGCTCCTGCGGAGAGCCGCGACGCTCTGATCGCCGATCTCTGGGAAGTTGGGACAGTCGGCATTGTCGAGGAGTCAGACCACCTGATTCGCGCCTTCTTCGAAAACGGTTCTGGCGCGGAACAACTTGCGGAACGGTATCGCATGTTGCTACTTGAAGAGCGCGAAGAATCGTCCGTGATCGATCACGATATCAGCTTTCGCGATTGGGATCCCGTGCTGGTTGGGGAACGATTTTTCGTTGCACCCACTTGGGTTGACGAGCCCACTCCACCGGGCCGCGTGCGGCTCGTCATAGACTACAGCGATGCTTTCGGAAGTGGTCGCCACGAGACCACGCAGATCGTTATGTCTGCTCTGGAAGAGTATCTGGAACCGGGCGATCTCGTGCTGGACATTGGATGCGGCTCCGGGATTCTATCGGCAGCTGCCCTTCACCTCGGAGCCGGCTCGGTCGTTGGCTGTGATATTCACCTGGGCGCCGTAAAGGCAGCCCAGCATCAGGTAAATGACCGGTCTGTATTCGTCGGCAGCGCAGATGCGATCCGTTCACAAATTGCCGATGTGACTCTTGTGAACATCACCGCTGCTATTGCTGATTCGTTGGCCGCGGAACTTAAGCGGATTGCCAAACCGCGGAGTCTGCTGCTCGTTTCCGGTTTCCTCTCTGATGAGCCGCCCGCGCGGTTTCACCCCGAACGAGTGCTGGAAAAGAATTCCTGGCTTTGCTGGATCTGCCGTCCCGAGGCAATCGACGCCGAACAGGGCGGTCCTGTTCAACCCTTCGCAGAACAATGGTGGTAGCGTGAAACCGAGTTGTTATGTTTCCCTCCCGTCATAGTCTAAGAACCGGAGCGCACTATGAATATTATCCGGGACTTGGGATTTGTTTTTATCTTCGTCGTATTGCTGATTATTTGGATGGTGTCTGTCCTGGCTTTTCACATTGCCGGAGGGTTGGTTCACCTGCTGCTGATCATCGCAGTGATTTCATTAATCATCCATTTTGTTCGCCGCGGCCGGAGCTCTGTTTAGCATTCAGGAGGCTGTCGTTTTCACTTCGACAGTAGAACTGCGATCCAATTTTTCCAGTTGCTGCCCGGTCATCAGGACGCGCCTTTCGGCTGTTTCGCCTGAGGCAACATACACCATCAGCAGTCCCAAGGGATCGCCGAACTCATCGTGCGTATCTTTAACTACTGCTTCCAGGCGTTCTTTTAAGTGCTGACGCGCGGTTTGGAAGCGCGGATCATCTATGGCGACAGGTGCGCCGTCCAGAGTTCGCCTTACATCTAGAATTGCTTCTGCAGCGCTGTTCATCGCCTGAGCCCAGGAGGTAATCGTAACGAAGTCTGCGCCTGCCGCTTGTACATTTCCGTCTAACGTTCCTTTGGGTAACCCAAATAGCGGGCCAAACTCTGCAATATTCCCCACCTGCTTCATCTGCTTCCAAAGCGCGTCTCCAGATCCCAACTGGGCAAAGCGAAGACGGAGCGCGCTATCTTCTTCTCCAGACAAAAGAGCTCCAAGTGCGGAGCGCCCTGCATTCTCAAAGTCCTCAATGGGTCGTGGTTGTCCGTCATCGGTAAAGAATAGGCGCTCGACAGCTGTTCCCGAGTACTTTGTCGAGACGAAGAATGTTGTCCGCCCGAAACTGCTGCCCGAAGATCGGCGATTTTGTTCTTCCGGTGTTATCAAACCCAAGACTCTAGCAACAGATAACTCAGCTCGGATATGCTTTTCGCTGGTGATGCCGGTGATGTCCAAGTGGGTTTGCTGAGATACAAACGAGGGCGGTAAGACATGCAATTCTGAGACCTGATAGGTGGCTGAGATCAGAAACTCTTCGCTCAGCATCTTACGGAGACGCTTTGCATCCCATCCCGCATTCAATAGAACTGCTTCCAGTCTGCTGGCCTCCGATGTATCTGCGATCAGCGTCACGTCGCCATCGCTGTTCTTTTCTATTTTCGAGATTTGGGCAATCTTGGTTAGCGACAGCAGATTTAGAAGGCCGAGGAGATTGATGCGCATTTTCTGCTTAAGCAGGTTGGTATCAACAAGGATGTTTTTCTGCTGATGAATTCCGGGAGGCAGGTTTTTTGGATCAGCGGTGAGATGGGTCAAGTCGCCGTGGAGGGCTGCCGTCAAGGCCTTCTGACCCTCGGATGACGCTGTCAGCTGCTGGTCCACTTCAAAGATCCAGACTCCCTCGTTTTCACTTAGATCAGAAAAGCCTGCCGTCAGCGACGCCTGGAGCTTGGTACAGATTGCATCTTTGATTTCGCTCTGAAAAGCCTCTATCCGGGTGCGAGTCGCCGCCGCGTCGTCGCCCGGAAGTGCGCTTCGGAATTCTTTGATGTCCACAGCGGGTTGACGGCTAAGCGAGCCAATTAGCTGTTCCACCAGATCAAACGGGCCGACCGTGGCAGAGACACCAATCTCTGCGGTTACATTCAACGCAAGCTCACGGCTTTTTAGGGTGTAAATTCCTGCTTCCAGAGTGCGTGGCGAGGTCCGGCGCAGCCTCACCTGATAGCCACCTTTTAGCGTCAGCTTTGCTTCCGTGGTGAAGGCGCCGCCTTCCTGAAGCTCAAGTCTTTGCCCAAATCCTATGCCCGTCGAGGCCAAGGTACTTGCAGGAGTCGAGATGGTGAAACCGGCGGAAACGCCCAGTTCGCCTTGGCCGGCAAACACCAGAACCGTGTCTAGGTCGATCTGGTTCAGGTCCTCGGCGGTACCCGGCAACACAAAACAGGAAGCCGTTGAGGTGAGTGCTGAGCCGAACGGTGCAAACCCATTTGCGCCTGTTGTGAAGCGGCGATAACAGCGGGTCTCGAAGCCTTTGCCGGCAGAAAAGCCAAATATGGCTGGCCCTACTGGACCTTTTAGTCCTGCGCGAGCCGAGAAGGACAGGGCGAGCTCAAGGTAGATCTCGCCTGGTTTGACGTCGATCGAATCGAAAGGACTATCCTCATCAAGCGTTTTCTTCCTTGCGCCAATCAGGGCGACCCGTCCCCCTACCAGCTCACCGGTTGCAATCTGCCAGCCGCTCGAGCCTAAGCCGATCGGCTGATCGATTTGAAATCCGACAGCCAGCTTCTCCACCGGGACTCGATCGAGCGGCTGATCCTTCATGTCAAGAAATCCTGGAATCAGCTTCGCTATCGTTTCGTTGTGGGCCAAACTGCCGTCGACGTCAAGACCGAGTAGATTATTGATTGAGATCAGGGCCAAATGAGTCTTTCATGTTTCATCGCATCGTAACTCCTGATGAGGCGCAATTTCAATGCAAGACTTGAATGTTTATATATGACGAGCTCCTGGCTGTGTACAAGGCGGTCGATCCTCGGTGTGTTTGCTGGGTGTTTGCTTCGCAGTCCGGTCAAAGGCCTGCTTGCGTTCACCAATCCGCAAGCACTCGATGAGATTGCAGGACTTCGCCCCCGTGGACCGGCCACTTACCGATTTCACCGCTACCGGGTGAACGCCACTGTTCTATTCCTCTCTATTCCGCTGTTCTCGAAGACAAACGTAGGGGGTGCCTGCGCCATTGTCGAGTATGGTGTCGATCCTGAAGGCACGGTCACTGGTCTTCAGTTTGGCGCTGGTTCGTGGCCTGATCAGCTAAAGGGCTTCAATCGTTTCGGCATGACTGAGGAAGTCGTCCGGGAAAACCACGCCGGCATAGTTGAGAGCGCTTATCTGAGTTTCATGACCTCCTCCCGCGAGGAAAAGTTCAGTGAAGCCCGGGATGCGTATCTCGCTTCACCCAATACGCTGGTATTGACGGTGGCCCACGGTAAATCCAATGCTTCGGGGTGCACGGCGGAAGTTGAGCATCATCAGGAACCAGCAACTTATGCCTGGTCCAAGTGCCCCGACCTGATTGATCGTTTGCGCAGAGAGCTGCCCTTCACCAACGCGACTGTCTCGACTGAACACCCCGGGCGCGCTCTGCCGACCTTTCTTTTTTCTGTGAGGCACGCGATTCTGGCCGGTCCTGGAAAGACAACAGCGCTCTATGTGCACAATGCTAAAGTTTATCGGCTTCGCACCGAAAGCCATCTTGATCCACGCTCGGGTCAATTGGCGCTGATCGGTCATACAGCGCTTGAGGGTGATCGCTCTGAATCTGAGTTTCGCCTTTCGGTTGCGACCGGTGACGATTCCGCTTTGCCCCTTCGCATTGAGTTTCGACCGAAGAGCTATCTGAAGCTCACTCTCGAGGCGGATTCCACCCTCGATAAGGTCCGTCCTTTTCGTCCACTGTTCAGCCAGGAGAAATCTTGAAGTGGTCTTGAGTGCCAGGGAGAGCAGCGCTAATAGGAAATCCGGTAAGTGTTTGCAGTAGCGGATTCCGGCTCTCTAAACCACTCCGGCCATCTCAGGGATGGATATGGCTTCGATCGTCTCAAACAGCTCTTTGACCGATAACGGCTTAGTGATGTAGCCGTCCATTCCCGCCTGAACGCAGCGTTCCCTGTCGCCAACCATGGCATTGGCGGTCATCGCAATGATCACCAAATGATTCTCGCTGCCTTTTTCTCTTTGACGAATCGCCATGGTAGCTTCGAGCCCATCCATTTCCGGCATCTGAACATCCATCAAAACAAGATCGAACTTCTGCTTTTCACTTTTCTCCAGAGCTGCCTTGCCCGTTTCAGCCAGAACTACGGTGTGCCCTCTTTTCTGCAACAACCGGATTGCCACGACTTGATTCACTTTGTTGTCTTCAGCCAGCAGGATGGTCAGCTTGCTCCGACTCTCGTCCACAAAGCCCTTGCTTACCTCGGGGACAATCTGCTTCTGAACTTTGCGTGACCCGAGCACCCGGGCGACGAGATCGAAAAGGTCTGATTGCCCGATCGGCTTGCTCAGATATGCATCAGTTCCAAGGTCCCGACACTTGGCGGCTTCCCCCGGCAACCCTATTGAAGTGAGCATCACCACTGCCGACTCATTCAATCTGGGGTTTCTTTTGATTTGCGCCGCAATTTCGAATCCGTCCGTCCCTGGCATGTGGGCGTCAAGCAATACGAGCGGGAAAGGCGATCCAAATGCCTTGGCCCTCTCCATTTCTGGGAGAACGCAAGCTCCCTCGATTACCACAGTCGGATTTAGCCCCCAACCCCGGAGCGTCTCTTCCAGAAACCGGCGACTAGAAGAGTTATCGTCGACAATCAACACCGGAAGGCCAGCGAACGCTTCTCGATCGAGCTCAAGTCTCCGGGATGGGTCCTGTTGCAGCCCGAACCGAGCGGTGAAATGGAATGTGCTTCCAAGCCCGGGTTCACTTTCAATCCATATGCGACCTCGCATCGCCTCCACAAGCCGGCAAGCGATGGTAAGGCCCAATCCAGACCCGCCAAACTGCCGGGACATCGAGTTGTCGGCTTGCGTGAAACTCTCGAAGATGAGCTGCTGCTTTTCCAGTGGAATGCCTATGCCTGTGTCGCGTACAGCGAAATGGATAGTGACTTCCTCTTCCGTTTGTTCTTGCTTCTCCACCCGGAGCACAACTTCGCCCTGCCTTGTGAACTTCACGGCATTGCTGAGGAGATTCAGCACAACTTGACTGAGGCGTGTAGGATCGCCCCACAAGTCGTTTGGCACATCAGGTGCAATATCACAGACCAGCTCGAGGCCCTTCTGGTGGGCGTGGACGCTCACCGCTTTCATCGTGCAGTGCAAGCTGTCGCAGAGATTGAATTCAATCGTCTCCATGTCCAGCTTTCCCGCCTCAATCTTAGAAAAATCTAAAATGTCGTTGATCAGCGAAAGCAGAGAATGAGCAGAGCTTTTTACCATCCCCAAATAATCCCTCTGCTCTGAATTTAGGTTCGTGTCCAGTACAAGTTCCGTCATTCCGATGATGCCGTTCATCGGTGTACGAATCTCATGACTCATGTTGGCCAGAAACTGGCTTTTCGCATAGCTGGAAGCTTTGGCTTGCTCAACCGCCACTCGAAACCTAATCAGGCTCAGCGTCCTCTCCGCACCGTATCCGAGCAGCGTCACCGCGCAGATATACAAGAGGAATCGGTAAACCTCCTTGCTCTTTTGTACCTTCTCGTATTCATAGAAGTAGGCATTTAAAACAGCGTCCACGGCCTGAAGCGTGGGAAGTCCGTGCAACTTCTCGATAACTGCCTCGACCTGGGGTTTGAACCTTACGATAGTATTAGCGTGCGCCACGGCGCTGCTGAGCGAGGCCCTCATCTGCGGGTGCTGAACTGAGTCTTTGGAAAGCAACACTATTCCCGCTTCGAGCAGCTCCGCCCGGTCGGAGTGCGGCGTAAGCTCGTACAGCAAAATATCCCGCAACAAGTTCGCAAGATGATCTTCCAGCTGCCGGTCGTTCACGTTCTCCGCTGAGCGCGAAGCTTCCGCGATCAGAACGGGAAAATATCGAACAGAGTTTTTGAGGATTGCGTTTTCGGATTTGAAGACTTCAACCAGTCGCGTCTTTTCAACCAGAAGTTCCGCATCCTTTTGAAGAAGCTGCTCGATTTGCTTTTTTCCTTGACCCCTGATGAAGGAAGGAAGGAGTTGCAAGCTGGCTCTCGCCTTCTGCATCTCTTCGAGTCTCCGATTGAAGGGGTCATACGAACTAAGCAGGTCATATCGTGAATTGAGCAGGTCACGATTGATCTCGGCATCTAACTGTTTCGTCAATAGCAGATTTCGAACGAAGCGATCGTGCTCTCGAGGATTCACTGCCTGCTGCTGGACGAACAAGAATGTCAGCAGCAATACCGCGATACCGGCGGTTGCAATATTTTTCATTTGCGTCGCGGTCACAGCGGCTTTCCGTTGAGTTCGCCCGTTAGTGTCTTGAGAAACTCGACGATTAGTTCAACTTCCTGGTCGCTGAGCCTGCGGCCAAGCTGGTACTTCGCCATCATGCGAACCGCGTCTGACAAGGTCGATGCGCTCCCATCATGGAAATAAGGGGGAGTCAGTTGCACGTTCCGAAGGCTGGGAACCTTGAACATGTACATATCTTTGGGATCCTTGGTTACGTTGTAACGCCCTCGGTCGGCTACAGTGATGTGCCCCCGATCCTCGAAATAAGGAGCCATCACTCCCAGCTTCTGGTACATATTGCCGCCGATATTGGTCCCCTGATGGCAACTCGCGCAGCCGAAAGACTTGAAAAGCTTATAGCCCCGCTGTTCATCGGTAGTTAGGGCGTTGTTTTCGTGACGGAGATATCGGTCAAACCGGCAATTGGGGGTAGATAACGAACGCTCAAACTCGGCAATTGCGTTCCTGATGTGGCTGTCCCGGATACCGTCGTGATAGATCTGCCGAAAGGATTGTACGTATTCCGGAGAGCTTCTCAGCTTTCTGATCACTTCGGGCCAAGTCGACCCCATTTCTATGTGTGACTGAACTGGTTCGCTGATTTGCTGTTCCAGGGTGCTTACACGGCCATCCCAAAATTGACTGAAGTTGAAACCACTGTTCAGGACGGTAGGAGAATTAATGAGACCCACGGCACCGTTAATACCGCTTGACCGGTTCTTCCGGTCAGACCCGCCAGTCTTGAGGTCGTGACAAGTTGCACAGGACACTTCGTTCGTGTGGGAAAGCCGCGTATCGTGAAAGAGCTTCTGCCCAAGGTCCACTTTTCTCGGGTCCAAACTGGTGAC
>CAXTMN010000040.1:0-3615 GCA_964245395.1 uncultured Bryobacteraceae bacterium | reverse complement strand
TCGGCTCATCTGACTTCGGGATCAGCACATCTGCGACATCTGCTGAGTGATTCTCCTTCTCCGGCCATAGTTGCACGAACAGCGAGCCGACAATGATGCACAGAATAACGCCGCCTATGAGCCAACTCAGCAGTCCTTTGCGGGCGATGGAGCAACGGGCAGCTTGACGTATCTTCATCATGGTAGATCCTTAGTTTCAAGGCGATGATCCCGTCTTCCCGATAAGGAATGTTTCGAGTTCGTCCCAAGAATCTTCGCTGCCGCGCTGAAATCACCTCACTGGTTAAGAGCTTTTAGGCGCCTGTACAAACAATTGCCTGGACAGCTCCGACTAAGACAAAGTGCCAAGACCCGTTGAGAACTCTCCAAGATGCCGGTCGGAAATCCCTTGCTCACGAATTCCTAGACGATTCGGTGACTCGTTCCTCAGAAACCGAGTCTCGTTGGCAGGTCCATCAGTTCACGAATCACAGTTGTGTTTGTTAAGTTCACCGATTCGATCGGCACTTTGTACAGATCCTTGACAATCTATCACCAAACGGTTATGGTTTGTAAAGCAAACCGGCCAACGCCAACTACGTGTTTCGTGCTCTTGCCGACCCGACTCGCAGGGCCATTTTCGAGGAGTTGACCCGGCAGGGCGAACAGACCGTCCACGCCTTGACTCGCTATGCGGGGGTGTCCCAGCCTGCCATCTCCAAGCACCTGACGGTGCTGAAAAGGGCAAAGCTGGTACGGCATCGTCGCCAAGGACGCGAAACTCACTATCGCGCGCAGCCCGATGCTCTGGCGCCGGTGGTGGACTGGCTGCGTCGATACGGTGCATTCTGGCGGGACCGGTTTGACCGTCTGGAAGCACTTTTGGAAAGGATGGAATCATGAGCAATCCAGCAGAGAGTACCCGTACCCTGGTGCTCGAGAGGGTATTCCCACACCCGCCAGAAAAGCTGTGGCGCGCGCTTACCGAGAACCCGCTCCTCGCGCAATGGCTGATGAAAAATGACTTCGAACCGGTGGTCGGGCAGAAGTTCCACTTCCAGTTCGAACCCATGCCGAACTGGGATGGTGTTATCGACTGTGAGGTACTGATCGTCGATCCCTTGAAACGGCTCTCTTATAGCTGGAGTTCTTTGGGGCTTGACTCCGTTGTGCTCTGGACGTTAACTCCAGTGGAGGGCGGCACCCACGTTCGCATCGAGCATTCCGGCTTCCGTCCCGATCAGCAGGCAGCCTATCAGGGTGCAAATTACGGTTGGCAGAAATTCCTGGGTGCCCTGGAGCGGTTGCTCGGCGGGCTCGTCTAAGATGATCGCCTCCAAGGGTCTGGTCGCCCGGCTTCTGGATCTCCACAGCGCTGTTCGCTCTCCAGATGAGCTTCACCGCCTATGCCCAACTGCGGCTCCCCCAAGTAGCTGAGGCGTTCGCCCATCTCAGCTTCCCCGACTATTTCTGCGTCGAGCTCTCGTGGGCCAAGCTGGCGGGGGTGGCAGTACTGCTTAATCCCCATGATCCCCGCGCGATTCAAGAAGTGGGCCTACGCCGGCTTTACCATCACGCTCGTCTCGGCGCTAATCGGGCACTTTGCCGTCGGCGACGGGGTTGCGACGTGGCGCGGATCTGTCGGTTGCAGGAGGCGATCAGGCCCTCGCGGACGTTACTCCGGAGGAACTCGTCTGAAAGGCCGGCACAAACTCTTCTGCAACGAACTGCTCATATGAGGTCGCAGTGGTGTTCCCCGGCGATCTCGCCTCCAGCGCGCGAACGCGACCTGAATTTTGTGCATCCGCCATCTCGACCATCATGTCTGCTGTTGGTTGCGACATACCCATCTGCATCAGAAAACCGCGGAACTGGTCGTAGGTAATTTGCTGGTACTGCAAGTCCGGCCTGCCGATTGCCTGGCCGACCGCTGCCGCGACTTCCGTCATGGTAAGGTCGCGTTGCCCCAACAGCTCTTGCGTTTGGTGCCCTCGAAAGTCTAGTTGCAGCAGTTTATCTGCAGCAAAGGTCCCGATATCGCGCGTCGCGATCATCGGAACTGGGAGGTCGGCGTTCAGCGGCCCAGCGGTCGCTCCCATCTGCTGGATCACGCCAGCCTGCGCCAGCGTGTTTTCCATAAAGTATCCGGCGCGGACATACAACGCATTCAGTCTTGACATATTCTTGAGCCGCTCCTCCAACCGGTGTGCGCCCGAAATCGGCCCGGTTCCGTCTGGCTTATCTGCGCCAAAACTGCTGAGAACCACGACATGCTCCGGCGCCTCGTTCTCCAGAGCGAAAGAGATCGCTTCAATCACCTTGTTTTGATAGGCTGCGTAATCAGGACCCGCCATATCAGGCGGAATCATGAGGTAAGCCGCCTCAGCGCCGCTGAACATATTGCCAATTGCTTCTTTGTTACTGATATCCGCCGCAAACGGTTCCGCCCCAAGTGACACGAGCGAGGTAAGACGCTCGACGTTTCGTCCCACCACTCGCACCTTCTTCCCTTGAGCGAGCAATCTTTTCGCAATGACGGATCCGGTATGCCCGGTCGCTCCAATGACAACGTACATCCTGACCTCCAGCTTTGTGGACTACGGAAATATCGATGCAGCGGGCTGCACGCAAGCTTCCAGAAAGATCGTCGCTGTCGACTACGAGCCCCTGGCTACAGAAAACCGATTGTATAAGTGTGGTGGAAGGCCCTTAGGGCTTTGCGGACGGAGGCTGCCAGAGCTCAATCTTATTTCTATCCAGGTCATAGATCCAGGCAAAGCGACCGTAGGATTCATTCATTCGTTTGGCGTCAATCTTTACTCCCTCTTGTTTTAAGCGGTCGAGCAAAGCATCCAGATCGTCCACGATGTAGTTGATCATGAACGGTTGCGTCGCTGGGATATAGTCAGTGGAGTTGGGAAAAACAGTCCACACTGTAACGTGTTCCTTTTGCGGGTCGTCGTGTTCGCGCCACGGAAGCATCATGCCTTGGCCTTTGTCAGCGAGTCCAAGATGCTTTGAATACCATTCGCGCATCTGATCACGATTGGCGGATTTGAAGAAGACACCGCCGATTCCAAGGATGCGCCCGCGCTGCTCCATTTTGACCGGCGGCTTCGACTTTTCAGGTTGCGGAGATTGCACTTCCTGTCCTCCTATTGAGCAGGCCGAGATGAGCAACAGCGAGCCGAGCGCAATTGTGCTCCAGGGTACTCCTTGCATGCGATTATTTTTCAAGCAACTCCTTTAGTTTTTTCAGGAAGTCCGCCCAGCCGGTTTTCGTTTCGGCGAACTCGTCGTCCCAGGCTGCTTCGGGGCCGAAGCCGGACTGAACCAGACGGAGGCGAGTGATTCCTCCGTCCAGTGATTCGATGTAGTAATCGACACACATTTTTTGTACAACGCCTGTGTCCACCGGGCCTTCGCCGCCGTAGGCGATGGAACGTTCGCTGCAAGTGCCGAAATGCGTACCGGGTTCCCAGGCGGAGATGGTGGTTGTAGCGCCCATCCCCGCCCAGGCGAAGTAATATTCCCCGCCGACGCGCGGATCGACTCGGGCTTCGTCGGCGAACCATTTCACGATTTGTTCGGGGTCGGTGATGGCCCGGAAGACTTCTTCGGGGGTCGCTTTTATAT
>CAXTMN010000039.1:9862-38122 GCA_964245395.1 uncultured Bryobacteraceae bacterium | reverse complement strand
CAACGCTTCTGTATAGATCAGAGGGATCAGAATCAAAACGCCGATCACACTGATCTGCAACAACAACGAAAGAATAATCGTGTACGGCTTCTTTGTTTTTTGGGTTCCGTCTACGAATGTTTGATCAAACATATCTTCCTCACTTGGGTCCACTGCCTGTCGAACCCTCTACTATGGACTGTTTCTTGCTTCGTACTCCAACTACTTCGCCGTGCGAACCGGCTTAATCGCTTTAATCGGAGCTGTCTCCAGCTTCACTCGCTGCTGCGGCCCTGATGGAGGTCTTACCGTCTTCCTGCGGCCCTCCGCAAGATCCTGCCAAAATACCAGAATCGGGCTGGCAATAAATATGGACGAATAGGTTCCAATGATAATCCCAATCACCAACGCAAACGAAAAGCCGTTTAATACCTGGCCGCCAAACAAAAACAAAGACAGCGCGGTCAGGAACGTCAAGCCAGAAGTCAGTATCGTCCGGCTTAGTGTCTGGTTGATGCTTGCGTTCACAATTTGAGTAAAACTGCCACGCATCTGAAGGCGGAGATTTTCACGAATGCGATCGAAGGTCACAATCGTATCGTTCATGGAATAACCCACGAGAGTCAGCAAAGCTGCGATGACCGTCAAATCAATCGGTTTGTTAAACAGCGAGAACAATCCGATGGTGATGATCGTATCGTGAAACACAGCGATTACGGCAGCCACCCCGTAGATCCACTCGAACCGGAACGCAATGTAGATCAGCATAGCGGCCAGTGCGATCAGCACCACATTGATGGCTTGCTGCCGAAGATCAGCGCCGATTCGAGGCCCCACCACCGAGTCGCTCCGCACGGCGAAACTCCCGGGAAAGGTCTCTGCTTTTACAGCATTCAAAATTTGCGGCGTCACACCTGGAACTGACTGGAGCTCGTCCAAACTGCGGATCAATCCAGAGTGCGCCGTACGGTAGTCGATCAGACCTTTTGCGAGAGTCTGAACCTTTTCGTCCGACATGGCCGCACCTGCCTGAGTTAGCGGGTCACGCAGTCGCGAAGCGATCTCACTCTGCCCGGCAAGGTTCAGATCCAGTTTGCCGCCGCTATTCGGATTGAAGGTCGAGTTCAAAGCAGCTACGATATCACCTCGTACTGTTTGAAGATTCTCGTCGCGAACACCGGTAGTGATCAGCGCCTCCTGAGATCCGCCCACGCCTTGCGAATTACTCACTTCCTGCACTGAGATTTCGCCTGGCACACTCTTGTGAAGCGCTGCTCGAATCGTCTCTGCCGGGGGACGCTTGTTGAAGTTCACATCCATCAGCGCTCCTCCAGTGAAATCGATTCCATACCTCGGTCCGCCTTTTACCAAAAGACTCAGTAACCCAGCCGCGGTCAGCAACAGCGACAGGATAATGAACGGCCACTTCCTACCAAGAAAATCAAAGTTCGTGTGCTTAAAAATTTCCATTCAGCCCTAAGAGCTGGCATCTATAAGCAATAGACACCAGAGATTAACAAATGTTCCCAACAGACTCAAGGCGAGTGTAAGTTTCCTCGCTTGCACTCTCGAGCCCCTTCAGATACTGAGCGCGGTCACCGGTTTCGGCCGGGACAGTTCCCAATCAAAGATTACTTTGGAGACAAACACAGCTGTAAACACGTTGGCTACCAGCCCGATCACCAAGGTCACCGCAAATCCTTTTACTGGCCCTGAGCCAAACAGAAACAGAATGGCACACGACACAACTGTCGTTACGTGCGTATCGATAATGGTGAGCAGGGCTTTACCGAAGCCGGCATCGACCGCTGGAATGATTGCTTTCCCTGACCGTAGTTCTTCCCGGATACGCTCAAAAATCAAGACATTGCTATCTACAGCCATGCCGATCGTCAAAATAATCCCTGCAATCCCCGGCAGGGTGAGCACGGCATCGAAGTAACTGAGACAGGCGATCAGAATCAAAGCGTTAAGTACTAGCGCAAGGGTGGCGTTGATCCCGCTCTTCTTGTAATAGATCAGCATCGCCACGATAACAGCGAGCACCCCCGCAATGCCTGCCGCGAATCCGTTCCGGATAGAGTCAGCGCCCAGAGAAGCGCCCACAGTATCCTCCTGCTCGTACTTGACGCTGGCCGGTAGAGAGCCAGCTCTTAAGTTCAGCGCTAAGTCCGACGCCTCCTGTTGATCGCCTGCACCCGAGATGCGGCCCTGATCGGAAATCTGTCCATCAATACGGGGTGCACTCAGCACTTTACCGTCTAGAACAATCGCCAGGCGCTGGCCGATATTCGCACCCGTGTACGCCGAAAATCGCTTGGCGGCATCCTGGCTGAGAACAAACCCGGTTTCCCACGTGTTGGGCAATTGTCCCTGTTCCGAACGGGCATCCCGAACATCGGGCCCGCGCACTACCGGCGTCCTTGTAACCAGATAGACACCCCCGCCCCGAGCATTCGCCGCATCGGTACTAGGGGAGCCAATGAGGCGGGTCCCCGCCGGCAGTACTCCGCCATTTTGAGCCAAACCCTCTCCCCGGCTCGCATAAGGCCCGCCTTTTACGTCGTAGAGTTCCAGCACAGCAGCTGTCTGCAAAATCTGTTTTACACGCCCCGGATCGTCGACACCAGGCATTTGTACCAGCAGTTCTGAATCCGCATCTTCGCGCCGCTGCTGCACGGTCGCCTCACTCAGTCCCAAGGCGTTGATCTTTTTATCGATCGTGCTCTTGGACAACTGCAGCGTGCGCTGCCACATCCCGAGCGCTTCCGAGGGCCTCATCGTAAGCCGGTAGTCGGTTCCATTTACCGGCGTTAGAAGCCACTGGGAAAATTGTTCGTTAACGATGCTGCGCAGACTCCCGGCTTGCGTTGCCGGCACGCCTCGAACAACGATCGCCGCCTTGGTTGCATCGCGTAACGTCTTCGCTTCGTCCACCTCAACATCCGCGAATTGAACTCCCGCCTTACGTGCTGCATCTTTCAGCCGGTCCGCATCGGTACCCGCCTGCGCATTGAATGCCTCCTGCTGCTGCACTTGAACGACCAGGTATGTCCCGCCACGCAGGTCCAGCCCCAGGCGAATATTCTTATGCCAGTTCGCCACTAACTCGGCTTTGTTTCTCGGCAGGCCGATGATCCCGTAAAGACAAACCAGGATCACCACGATAATAAAGACAAATTTGTATTGGAGATTGCGTTTCATTCAAAGGATCTGCGTTTGTTCAATGCTTGTATTCTGCGCTCCACTGGCCTATTTTTTCACCGCAGCTTCGTCGGTGTTCACAAGGCTGGTGACGCCGCTGCGCGCGACTTGTATCTTCAGGTTGTCCGGCTTCACTCGCAGTATAAGCGAGTCGTCGTTCACCGAGACAATCGTCCCAATGATGCCGCCGCTGGTCAAAACAGTCTGGCCGTTCTGAAGCGCCTTGATCATTTCCTTCTGCGCCTTCTGCTGCTTTCGCATAGGCATAAACACCAAAAAATAGAAAATGCCGATCATCAAGACAATGGGCAGGACGCCGCTCAGGAAGGAGTTTACGGGCGGAGCCGTTTGGAGCAGTAGAAACGATAACTGTAAGGGGGAAAAAAACATGTTGTCTTGTATCCAGCTTAATCAGCCAGGATGTTCCGAGCTGACAGGGAGGGCGCGTGCCGAGCGTAGGAATTCGGGGAACTGGCCAAACAGGATAGCCTTCCGCATCCGGCGCATGATGTCAAGGTAATGATGAATGTTATGAAGGGTGCCCAGCATGGAAAAAAGCATCTCGCCAGCCATGAACAAATGCCGCAAATAAGCCCGGCTAAAGCTCCGGCAAGTGTAGCAGGCGCAGACCGCATCGACCGGCGAGTGGTCTTCCATGTACCGGGCCTGTTTGATCAAAACCTTGCCTTCTGAAGTAAATAAGCAGCCGTTCCGGGCATTCCGGGTCGGCAACACGCAATCCATCATGTCGATGCCCTGGGCTACATACTGCGGCAGCTCCTCGGGCAGACCCACTCCCATTACGTAGCGGGGCCGCTCCGCAGGTAGCAGCGGCGCCGTAATCGCGACCATCTCCTGACTCAGCTCTCGAGGCTCGCCCACCGAGAGTCCGCCGATCGCATATCCGGGAGCTTCAAGCCGCAACAACGCATCGGCACAAGCACGGCGCAGATCGGGATACATGGACCCTTGCACAATGGGAAACAATGCGCAATGCAGTCCCTTCTCTCGCCTTGAATAATGTTCGTAACCCTTACGCGCCCAGTCGATCGTGCGACTCATTGACTCCGAAGCAGCATCATGCGTGCTTGGATAGGCCAGACATTCATCCAGCACCATAATAATGTCGCTACCCAGAGCCAGCTGCACATCGATCGTACTCTCGGGCGTGAATAGATGCTGGTCGCCATCCAGATGCGAACGGAACAGCACTCCTTTGTCAGTCACCTTGCGAAACGTATCCAGGCTGAAGACCTGAAAGCCGCCTGAATCGGTCAGGATCGCTCGCGGCCAGGACATGAACCGGTGCAATCCCCCAAGCCGCTCGATGCGCTCGTGGCCAGGCCGGAGAAATAGATGGTATGTGTTGGCCAGAATGATTCGCGCATCCAGATCTTCCTGCAGATTCCGCGGTGTCAAAGCCTTCACCGACCCGTAAGTGCCCACTGGCATAAACACTGGGGTTTCAATCGTGCCGTGGGCTGTGTGCAGCAGTCCGGCCCGTGCACCCGTCTCGGCGCACGTAGCCTGAACCTCAAACTGGAGAGCTGACGTCACCACTCATTCTCGCTTGCCAGGTGTACTTCAGCTGTCCTGAAGTTACAATCTCTTACTATGCATCGTAAGTGGTTCGGCACATTGAGCATCGGTTATGTCGGCCTAGCCCTGTCCTCAGTGCCCGTCATTGCCGCTGACGTTGCGGCGAAACTCGAGCCTGGCCTTTCTAGCATTCGGGCCGCAGACCTCAAAGCCGACCTGACGTTCCTGGCCTCGGATCCACTTGAGGGCCGGCTCTCTCTGACGCGCGGATCGGAAGTCGCCGTTCAATGGATTCAATCTGAATTCGCCAAAGCGGGATTGAAGCCGGTTGCGAACGGCACCTACTTGCAGTCCGTTCCTTTATGGGAATACCAGCCCAATCGCCAGACCAGCTTCCTGACCGTTAAAGCAGGGGGCTCGGATCAGACATTTCGCTTTCCCGAGGCCTTCGGTCAATCTCCGGAGAACGTCGACATCACCGGAGGTGTCGTCTTCGCTGGATTCGGCATTACCGCTCCGGAGCTCAACTATGACGATTACAAAAACATCGATGTGCACGGCAAGGTCGTTCTGATCTTCGACCACGAGCCTCAGGAGACAAACGCTTCAAGCATTTTCAACGGTTTGGGCAGCACCCGTTATGCCATCACGCGTGTTAAGGTCCTGAACGCGCAAATGCACGGCGCTATCGCCGTACTTGTTGTAGGCGAGCCGAACCGCAAGCACGTGTCGAATCAGGAGCGCCTTAAAAAGATCAGCGGCGTCAGCGAGCACATGTCACGCATTCCGGCTGAGGCCATCATCGGTGACCAGATCCACATCCCGAGCATGACCGTTTCCGACGAGATTGCCCGTAAGCTGATCGCGCCTTTGCAAACCACTCCTTCCGCTTTACAAAACAAGATCGATGCAGATTTGACGATTGCTTCCGCGCCGGTCCCGAATGCGGCCGTGACCTTGCACATGGATAACTTGCAAGCGCACCGCGGTCAAAGCTACAACGTAGCGGGAGTGCTCGAGGGAAGCGATGCCGCGCTAGGGGGCGAAACGGTGATCATCAGCGGGCACTTTGACCATGATGGCGCCGATGGGAAAGAAGTTTGGCACGGCGCAGACGATAACGGGTCGGGCACAGTGGGAGTGGTTGATCTCGCGCAAGCCTTTGCTCGTAATCCGGCAAAGCCGCAGAGATCTATGCTCTTCATCGTATTTGCTGCTGAAGAGCGCGGGTTGCTCGGATCCTATTACTACGTCCAGCATCCTTTGAAACCGCTCGAGACGACGCGCGCGGTGATCAACTTCGACATGATTGGCCGCAACGAGACCCCTAGCAATCAGACAAACGGCGTGATTGACATTGCCTCCGATACGTCGAATGAGTTGAACCTGATCGGCACCAATTACACGCCCGATTACCGTAAAGTCGTTGAGAGGGAAAATGCTAAGGTCGGTCTCAAATTGAACTATAAATGGGATCACGAATCATCGTTGAACGTGTTCTTCCGCAGCGACCAGTTTCCGTTCGCTCTAAACGGCATTCCAGCCATCTGGTGGTTCACTGGCTTTCATCCCGACTACCATCAGCCCAGCGATACTGCCGACAAGATCAACTACGAGAAGATGGAAAAGATTCTCAAGCTGGCCTACCTGTCCGCCTGGTCGTTTGGCGAGGAGGCAGCACCCCCCAAATTCAACGAGCGACCGCAGTGAAAGCTGTCGGCCGGCGCACCCTAGAATAACCGTGATTACCGAACTTCGCTTTGGGCTTGGGATCATAGCGGCAACAGCCACCGTGCTTCCCACTTTAGATGCGCTAAGTTTAGATTCGTCGGACGCTCGTCGCTTGGAGAATAGATGTTGCTGAAATCGCTTTTCGCCTGCACGCTGTCACTCTCTTCTGCAACAACGTTCGCGCAAACCCTCGCACACTCGACCGGTGTCGTACGGACCGCGCAGGTTGACATCGGATATGAAACTTTCGGCACGCCGGGTACAGCCCTGCCGGTCATTGCCGTGAATGGCGGACCCGGCCTCTCACACGCCTACATGCTGCAAAATGATGTGTGGCAGCGCCTCGCTAAGGACCGCTTAATTGTCTTCTATGACCAGCGCGGCACAGGAGCTTCAAAGCGACTCTCTCCTGGAGCTCCCCAGACCATGGACGCGCAAGTGGCAGACCTCGAGGCGGTGCGTCAGACACTCGCTCTCGAGCGGTTTGCGCTAGTTGGCGACTCCTATGGTGGACTGCTTGCCATCGCATACGCCGCTGCGCACCCCGAGCCTGTCGCCAGGCTCGTCCTCTCTGACTCGATTGCCTCCTGGAAGAGCATCGTCCATCTGCTGCCCCAGGTATTTCCCGACATGGAGGAGCAAAACACCGCAGACGAAAAGAAGCTCGGCAGTAACTCGGATGCGGCGGCACAGGCCGGCCTGCGCAACCACTTTCGTATGATCTTCTACTCGCCTGAGAAACGCGATGCTTACCTGGCCGGCATGGGCGATCTTGGATATGAGCCGGCCGTTGCGAAAGCGGTCTCAAGCGCGACTTCCGATCTCGACCTGACACCGAAGCTGGCTGGCTTCCACTTCCCTGCCCTGGTCATCACCGGCCGCTACGACATGAATGTGGCGCCGCTGTCAGCATGGCGTATGGCGCACGCCATACCGGGAGCTAAAATCGTCATCTTTGAAGAAAGCGGGCACTTGCCGTCCTACGAGGAGCCGGACAAGTATGTCGAAGTTCTCAATGGCTTCTTGGACGGACGCTGAAACGAAACGCCTTGGCCGCCACGGATCAAGTATAAGGCCAAAATTGCTATTGCAGAAACAGAAATCAAGCCCAAACTAGCCGGTTCGGGACTGTTGATGAAGTCAAAAGTAGCCGTGAGAGTCTGTCCCGCATTTGGCGTACTGCCAGCGTAGCCAAGGCTGATTACATTGCCGGTTATGGAGTAGTCACTCAACGGAAAGCTGTCCGAAACGCGTAACAGCGATTGCAGTGAAAAAGCTGAATCGGTGAAAATCATCCGGAAGCTATTAGTCGGGCCGGAGGTTTCAATCAGGTCAGTAATAATTAACTGACTGTCGGAGAAGTTGGCCGAAATCAGGCTCGATCCGTCATCAAAGCCAAACTCCACAGCGCTACTTGATACGGTGACCGTTGTTCCAGAAGTGTTAAGGTAACCCGTCGCCGGTACAAAGCCGTAGCCTGGATCGAAGTAATTGGAAGGATCTCCATCGAATGTTAGTGACCCATTCACCGAACTCCCGACCAATGCCGCGTTGCCAGGGACAGCCAAAATCCCCATTAGCATCGCGGCCGCCCAGAGCGTACAAATAGTTTTGCGCATCATCTTCTTCTCCAATCAACTTTAACCGGTCAACTTACTTCTTACTGCGCGACAAATACAGCGGTTGTTAGTCCACTAACAGTCGCGGTTCCCGTTGCGTCGTTCAGGGAGGAAGCTCGCGTCTGCCCGTCGGGCGACAGTATCTGTAAGGGATGCAATTGGAGGTTTAGTCCCATCAATTGATCGTTTTGAAAATTGATCGTGTCGAGCGTGGCGTTAAATACGACAACGATGTGGTTGTACAATCCATAACTACCGCCATTGGCGTCTAACTTCATTACGATCAGGCCAGGTATTTGCGAAGCTCCTGTATTCAAGAAGTGGAGGTTATTCTGCACTTCCGTGAGCGTCCCCATGTGGAACAGCTGCGAGCTGCTGCGGATACCAAGAAACGTCTGAAATGCAGCAGCCGAGCTAGATATGTTGTCAGGCACGGGCTTCAAAGCCGCATCAGCCAGCAGAGGCTGCATGAACGACCACTGGCTTTGATTCACATTGCCGATGGGCAGCCCAATACCCCAGTTATTTGACTCGTCGCCGAGGATATTTTTACTTGGCCGGTCGCCTTGGTAGGTCCAAGTAAGCTGATTGAACCAATCGCCGGAGTTGTAGCTGTTGTAATCCATGTCTTTGGAGCGAAGAAGGTCATCGCCTCCGAAGAAAAACGGCACACCCTGGCCCAACGCAATCAAGCTCATCGCTAATACCTGACGCCGCGTTCGCAAGGCAATTGAATCGCCGCCACTCGCTGTGGTGCCGGGCAAAGCCGACTTCAACTGAATCGCATCGAACAACGTTTGATTGTCGTGAACCGAGCAGTAGTTTACAGCTTCTAACGGGCTTGCGGTATAGCCCACCGGCTGCCCACCGTAGATCACCTGACTTCCCTTAACCGTCGCACCGGTGCTGTCCACAAATGTGAAATCACGAAGGTTGCCAGCGAGACCTATACGAATCCAGTCTGCTTCCAGGTTCAGGTTTGTTTCCTGGTCAGAGAGGCTTTGTCCGATCGTAGCTGTCGTGTAAAGGCTTGGATCGGTGAAGAGGCCCGTCGCAAAACCCTGGACCCGTTCTGTTTGTATAGAAAACGAGCTGCCACCCCGGATCCCGTCGCGGATTCTGTCATTGAACGTGCCAATTCCGAAGCCATACAGGTTTTCTTGGGTAGCATTCACGCCTAATGCAGCGCTCTCCGGATTCAGAAAACCCTCGCCGTAAATATAAATTTTCGAGCCATCGACGCCGTCGTTCGCCATCGTAAGTTGCCCCAGCGCCTGCTGAATGTTCTGCATGTTGTAAACGAAATGGAGGCTCATGTCATCGAAGCGGAAGCCGTCAATCTTGTACTGGCGGGCACTCACAAGAGTCGCATCGATCATCAACTTCTCCATCATGCGGTGCTCACTGGCAGTATCAGAGCAGCAACTGGCAGTTTCTACATTCCCACTAGCGTCTAAACGTTGGTAGTAACCCGGCACGACTTGGTCCAGCACGGAAAATGTACTCTCACCATTCGCAAAGGTATGGTTAAAGACGACATCTTGGACCACTCGCAAACCAGAGTTGTGCAAGGCAAGAACCATTTGCCGGTACTCCAGGATGCGATTATCTGGATTGAAAGCATAGCCTCCGTTAGGAGCAAGGTAGTGCACCGGATCGTAGCCGAAGTTGTAGCCGTCGGATCCCTGGACGGCAGTCACGGCGGCCTGTTGTGCTGTACCGTCCGGGGGAGTCGGCGACAAGCCGGCCGGATTTTGCCACGTTGATTTATCCTCGTTGACGCTGCCAATGTGAAACGTCGGCATCAGATGAACAGCTTTCAAACCCGCCTTCGCCAGCCGTCGCAGATGAGTCATTCCATCGGTGGCGGGATCGGTGAACGCAAGGTAAGTTCCACGGTAGTCTGACGGAACGCTGGTATCTGCGACGCTGAACTCGCGGACGTGAAGCTCATAAACAGAAAACTCGTTCTTTGAATTGAGAGGAGGCGCAGAACTCGCATCCCAATCTGCCGGTTTCGTCGATTCGTCGTTGAGGTCCGTGATGCGCGTTTTGACTCCGTTCAGAGCCAGATCGGTCGAATACGGGTCAGTCACGAAGTTTTCAACCATCCTTTGAAGGCTCGGGACATAAACGACTATGTCGTACAAGTAATACTCGCCTTTCCATGAACTTTGGCCCGCTGCTGTCCAAACCCCGTTAGCCGCAGTCATGGCCACGGTTTGAACGGGGACAGTATCGTTTGCGTTGGTGTAAAGCAGCAGTTTGACCGATTGTGCTGTGGGCGCCCAAAGGTTAATCGACAGCTGGCCATTCGAAAAAACAGGTCCGAGTTGTCCCGAGTAATAGAAAAGGTCGTCGAGCACGCCTGCATTCTGCACTCCGCTTACGTACTTCAAGTTGCTATTCGAATCAGTTGCTGTCACTACGCTCTGTCCTGTGAGCACCTGTTTGAGTAGGTCAACCGGCGCGGAGGTCGATATATGAAAGACTGCGTAACCGGCGAGTTGCGGGAATTGCGCGGCCTCGGCCGATGTAAATCCGCCGGGTGCCAGCGTCAGTGCGATAGGCGTACCGCCAGCAATAGTGCCGCTGCTCGTGATTGTTAGGCCCGCACTCAAGGAATAAAGGAGCGAGTAGTCCAACCCAGATTGCAAGGCTGCGCCCGGAATCGCGATCGTTGTCCGATCAATCCAGAACGCCTGGCGTTGAAAGAAGCCTGCGGAGGCTATCTGGCCTGGAGTCGGCTGCGTCAAGAACACGGTTGTATCGCCCGAGATCACCCACGCTTCCCCCTGGTCCGAAGAGAAGGTGGCCAGATTCATGTCCGGGCCAGGATCCTTCGTGTTCGTGGCGATGTTATGGACAATAAAGCCGAGATTAGCTGGCGTTGCAGTCAGTTTGATGTCGTAGTAGGCGCCATAGGCATCCGCGCCCGTCTGCGGAGTTGGCCCGTCAGAGTAATTGCCCGTCGGTTCTTCGGTATCAGCGTAAGCATAAACTGACCAGTTCGCATAGATCCCGTCAGGCCGGTAATAATGAATTCGAGCGTATCCAGGCAACAAGGCCGTCGGGTTATTTAGGTTTGGAATGCTGGTGTAAAGCTTCGCTATGCCCGACACGGCCCAATATTCATTACCTTCGGACGCCGGGTCGACAAACGTGTTAGGGCCAGGATCCTTTTGGTCCCCGCCCGCGGCAGTCGGGTTGTGGATGATTAAGCCAACAACCTGAGCGACAGGAGTGACACCAACGTCAAAGTAGGCGCCATAGTCGTCGGTGCCACTTACCTGGACAGGCCCCCCTGGGTAATTACCAGCATTCTCGGTGGTGTCGTCGTAGGCATAAATTGTCCAACCGCTGTAGTTGCTATCAGGCCGATGGTAGTGGATACGAATGTGATTAGCCGGAATTTGAGCAGAAGCCGGAACTGTGATTCCAACTAGCAGAAGGAGTGCAAGCGGGCATAATGAAAAGCGCAAAGCAAACACAGATCGTTCCAACGGGCACCCCTGATGATTGATTCTTCTGGACTAGAAGGTAACTAAGCGCTGCGATCATATCAAAGGTCCCAATAGAGAAGCTGTTTTCCGCAGTACGCATTTCCGCGTTTCACATTGCTGCGTTCATATTTGTTCACAGAAGGCGTCACACATAGGCGAATGCTGCCCGCTCAAGAACAAACAACCTCCCCACCCGCGACACCTGCCAAAGGTGCTCATCCTGACGGACGGCCGAGTTTGAGCGATACAGCCCGGCTCTTCGACGGTCCGCTCGGAATCCGCTCCATTGCGCTTACCGGACTCTTCGTTTTGGCCTGTTTTTATACGCTCTATTTTGGTCGCGACTTCTTCCTGCCCGTAGTGCTCGCGATTGTTTTCAACTTCTTGCTTGCGCCTCTCGTTCGTATGCTTAACAAAGTGCGAGTTCCCGTCGCTTTGGGCTCAGCAATCGTGATAGTAGCCGTAGCCCTTACGTTCGGGCTTCTCGCGTTCGAGCTTTCCAGCCCTGTCGCCGAATGGCTTGCCAAAATCCCTGAAACCGGAGCAAAGCTGCAAAGCAAGGCTCAGCCGATTAGAAAACTCTTCGACAAGCTTTCCACCACTAGTGAGCAGGTGGAGAAGCTAACGGTGACCAAGGCAGAGGTCGGGAAGACGCCTCAACGCGTCGAACTGAAGACGCCGAGTCTGCTCGATACCTTGTTCAGCGGAACCTCAAAACTTGTATTTAGTCTACTCGTCGTTATTGTTCTTCTCTTCTTCCTGCTCGCGTCGGGAGACCTCTTCTTATCTAAGCTCGTTCACGTATTGCCGACATTGTCAGACAAGAAAAAGGCCGTCAAGATTGCGAATGAGATCGAAAGTAATATTTCCCGATATCTATTCACGATCACCTTCATCAATGCGGGCATCGGGGTCGCCAGCGGTTTCATTTTCTGGGCATTAGGTATTCCTAACCCTGCTCTCTGGGGTGCAATCGCCGGCCTTGTCAACTTTATCCCCACTGTAGGGGCTGTAAGTGTCGCCATTTTGATGACCCTGATCGCTGCCACAACCTTCGACTCCCTCGCTCACATCGCCTTAGTGCCCGCAGCATTCTTATGCCTGACCATGCTTGTCGGTACGTTTGTGAGTCCGCTCATCATGGGCCGACGACTGACTCTCAATCCGGTCGTGATCTTTTTGGGACTTAGTTTCTGGGGCTGGCTATGGGGCATCCCCGGCGCATTGCTAGCCGTCCCGATGCTGGCGATGTTCAAGATTTTCTGCGATCATATCGAACCGCTTGCTCCCATTGGAGAGTTCCTCGGCTACTGACGTTTACCAGTTCTGTGACGGTCTGACCTGGAACAGCGAGCTTTTCAGATCCGCGGTATCTGCTTCGGCATCGGGGAAATCGCGGTGAATTGTTTTGACCATCTCTAACTCCGACTCCGCTTTCGCACTCTGGCCGAGAGCTCTATGCGCCAACGCGAGATTGTAGTAAGCCTGTGCAAAGTGGGGACGGATTTCAGTCGCTTTTTGCAGCTCGTCGGCAGCCTTTTCAAATTGCTTTCTACCCAAAGCGATTCGACCAGCGATGGCCCGGATCCAGGGATCTTGAGGATTCAGTGCCTCTGCCTTGTCGATTGCTTTCTGGGCTTCAGCGAGCTGATCTGGCGAGCTATACATTGTTGACTCGGCCAGATAGAAGTAAGCTTCTGGCCCTTCTGCCCCTAAGGAGATCGCGGTCTCTACCATCTGGCGCGCTTCATCGTAGCGCTTATACGTTTCCAGAAGAATGCCATGAACCAGCCAGCTGTCAGGCCATTCCGGCCATCTATTTTCAATCCTCTTCAGCATGACTTCGGCATCTTCGGTCTTCTTTTCCAATTCGAAAAGAGTTGCCCGGAGAAGCAGTATTTCGGGCACGTTGGGAAGGAGCCGGACGCCTTCATCCAACAGCGCCGACGCCTCTTTTGTCCGGTTATGCTTGAGCAAAAAGAAGGCGGCCTCCCGGTAAAGCCCAGTCCGCTTCGGGGCGGAACGCAATGCCTGGTTGAGGGCAGCAACTGCCGGTTCGAACTTTCCGGAAGCATCGAGCATCTCAGCTCGCGCGAGATAGTAGTCGCCGTTCCGTTCTGCGTCGGGCACCTTATCCAGAAGAATCAATCCGGCCTCGATGCCGACTGCATGTGAAGTCGCGATCGCCTGATCAAGCAGCAGGTCGGCAGACGGAGTGCTCGACGCAGCGGCCAGGTCCAGGAACTGCTTCGCAAGCGCGAATTGGTCGGCTCCAGTAAGCAGGTGGCCCACGGTAGCCAGTGTTCCAGCAGGCGGGTTCAGTGCAAGGATCTGGCTGGCACATTGCACAGCTTGTTGCAGGCGGGAGTCTCCGATTAGCAACTGAAGATATTCGACCTGCACAGCTAAGTTTGCTTTCTGTTCCTGCGCGGCCTTCTCGATTCGTTCGCGGAAATGAGCTGCTTGCTCCTGTGGGGAAAGCGAGAAAAAATCCACCAGCCCTCCGCGACGACGCGAGGGATCGGGACCGAGTTCGCGGAAGCGGGCCATCATCAGCTTGGCCTGAGTTTGCTGTCCGGCACCGGCTAAGGCTCGTGCATAGTGAAATACTGTTCGCGCGTCCCCCGGTTCCAGGTCTACCGCCTGACGAAGAACCTGCACTGCGTCGCTCGAACGATTAAGGGTCAAATAAGTCTGTCCCAAGCGGTCTAAAATCGTCGCGTTACGCGGAAGTGCTCGATTAGCCTGTTCGAGATCGGTTAAAGCGGCCTGGGCATCTCCGGCCTGATACTTTAGAAAGCCGCGGTAGTACATCGCCGGCACAAGGCCTGGTTTAAGGTCTAGAGCCCGATTTACTTCCGCCAAAGCTCGCTTTGGATCGTTGATCGTCTCTGCCATTCCCAGATCGTAGTGACCGATCGGATCGCCAGGGTTCAGTTTGACGTAGGCCTCAAGATCAGAAATACCCAAGGTATATTCACCGAGAACGGCGGCTACATAGCCTCGATCCCGCCGCGCACTCTGATCTTTGGGAACCAACAGCAAATAACGATTCCACGCCTGAAGCGAATCTTGGAAGAAGCCGATATCGGTTGTTGTGCGAGCTAACAGAAGCTGAACTTCGGGACGCTCGGGATCAAGATGCGCTGCTTTTGCTAAGAGCTCAATTGCACTCTCCTTCTGGTTCAGTGCGACTCGAACAACGGCTAGGCCATACAAAACATCGACATCATCCGGACGTTGTGCAAGCGCGGCAGCCAAGGCATCTCTGGCGCGATCGTAATCTTTCGCTCGTGACGCAGCCAGGCCTAGATTGTAGAGCACATCGAAATTCGCAGGCACGGATTCCAGAACACGCGTGAAGAACGTTTCTGCTCGAGCATATTGCTCGACAGCAACCAGCGCCAGCCCTGTTGAAAATTGCAAACGAGGGTCCTTTTCGGCCTCTGGTGTCTGCAGCGTTTCAAGCAATTTGTCAGCGGCTCGATTCTGCTTATTTAAATAAAGAGCTTGCAGCCGGAGGATGGCAACCGGGGGCGATGAAGCTTCCTGCGCCGGCAAGTCGTTGAGATAAGCCAGGGCTTCAGCCGGTTGTTTGCGGCCAATGGCCATTCTTGCCAGCTGCAGGTTGGCATTTGGGTGATGTGGATCGAGATGCACAACCTGAGAAAACGCCTTCACAGCACCTGCAGAATCGCCTAGCGCGAGCAGATGGTTGCCGTAGTTGTTCAGCAGATTCGCTGAATGCGGCGCAAGAAGCAACGCCCGCCTGTAAGCTGTATCCGCTCCGGTATAGTTTTTCTCGGTATCAAGAACCACGCCGAGCAAACCCAGCGCATCCACATTGTCTGGATGCGCCTTCAATATAGACTGCAGCTCCGCTTCAGCCGCGTGAAAGTCTCCTCGTTGCCAAGCTGAAATGGCGGAATGCATCTCGTCAGACTGGGTGAATAACTTGGCGCAAAAGACCGCTGAAAGGACACCCAGTCTGGAAACTGCTGAACGTGACAGTAAGGACGATGTTTGCTTCAAGTTCACGGAGAAGAAAAATCGGCGGAGTAAAGTGGTTCACTCCGCCACTCTTCTAAAAATACGCTTTGATGCCCAGCTGAACTTGCCGAGGGGCGTTGGCCTGAGAACTTATGCGGCCAAAAGTAGCATCGCCAACCGTGGTGTCTGGCGCTCCGAACTGAACCCGATTGAGCACATTGAACGCCTCCAATCGGAACTCGATCCGCGCTCCCTCCCGGAATCCCAGTGGGAAGGATTTGAAGAGCGAGGCGGTCACGTTGTTAGTTCCCGGAGCACGCGCAGAAGTAAGATAGCGCGGGGCGTTTCCGTCCTGGTATTGAGGCGGAGCGACAGCAACACCAGGGTTGCAGAAGTATTGGTTAAGATTACCCGTACCGCAAGTCGTCAGATTGCCCGTGAGATTTGGCCGTTGTGTCCCATAGTTCGGGAGATTGACACTGGCGTTGTATCCGAGTCCGATTGGGAACCCATCGTCCCAGCGATAGATTCCGTTCAGCTGCCAGCCGCCCAGAACAAAGTCAACGATCGGATTCACATTCGCGCCAAACATCCGGCCGTGACCATAAGGCAGCTCATAAGTAAAGCTAAACTGCACCACCTGGGGAAGGTTGTATGACGAAACAGAGCGCTCGATGGCTCGATTGTTCGGATCCTGAATGGTAGCCAGACCCCCTGCGCCCAGAAAGTTCAGACCCGATCCAGCGCTCGATGAATCGTCTATGCTCTTCGACCAAACGTAAGTGAATAAAAACTGTAAACCCTTCGAGAATCGTTTTTCTGCACGTAATTGCAGAGCGTTGTAGAGGGAGTTCGCAGCCGGATTGTTGCTTACGGAAACGCCTGTATACTGCGGATACGGAAGAAGGAGCTGCCATCGCGGCACAGTGGCGCTCGCTAGACCACCTGTCGCATTAACCAGTGGATTGCCGAAGAACGGATTGGCCACTTGCTGGTTGTAGTAAGTGGGATTTGCCCGGTAAGCGTTGGCCTGTTGAGCGGAAAGCTCATCGAGGTTGTTAATGCCGCCGAAGTAAAGATGCGTACCCTTTCGTCCAACATACTCGGCATCCAGAAGAATATTGAAGGCGACCTCTTTCTGTACGCCAAAGCTCCAAGTCTGCTCCTGGGGTACTTGATTCCAGGTCCTGTAAGGAGCGCCGGAGATACCCAGCCCAATCTCGGAAGCCCGGCCGGTGGTGTTGCCTGATACGGGCAAAATACCTTGCGGAAAGCCGTTGGATAGAAAAGAATTGGGGACGTTGGGAAACCCTGGGACATTCGAGACCCCGGGTGTGACTGCCTGGTAGCCCTGATTGCCACCTGCTCCCGCACCCGAAGCAGCCATCACAGACGGATCGTAGAAAATTCCATAACCGCCCCGAACGGTCATGTTTTTACCCACCCGATACGCTAGTCCGAATCGCGGCCCGATGGCGCCGTAGTAGGTATCAAACTGAGTTCTGGGATTGCCCTCGAATCCAACGTATTGCAATGCCCCCTGATACGGCGCCCCGAGTGGAGACGGAACACTGGGGTCAAAGTAATTGGCGTTATCGTAGCGATAAGTTCTCGGCGTAACCACGTCGTAACGGACGCCTAAATTGAGCGTCAAGCGGTCGTTCACGTGCCAGTTGTCCTGGACGAAACCGGCTACGTCGTAGCTTTGAGTGGCCACAGATGGAGGAATCTCATACTGGCTAAAGCCACTATTGTTGTAGCCCGTCAGGAAGGTAGCCATTCCATCACCACCAACCCCGCTCGAATTGGCTGAGCCACTGGCCGTACCGAACTGGTCGAAGCTGTAAATGCCCGCCGGATTGCCTGCCTGAATAAAGTTAATACGATACCGCCGGACTTCTCCGCCGACCTTGATTTCATGATTGCCGGCAACGTGATCCACCGAGCCGATCAGATGGGCTGTTTCACTGCCATAATTGAGCACAGACCAGCCCTGGGCGCCAATACTGCCATTGCCATTCTCGCTCGCATACCCGCCGTAGACGTTGATAGAAGGCGGAGCAATAACACCCGAAGCCAGCGTGTACGCCGGCAACCCGAGAGTTGTCACTTGATTAAACCCGGGAGTTAACTTGGCAATCCCGCCTGTTGTATTCAGATCGTGAGAGTACCCAAAAGAGATCGTCCCTACGGTCGTGGGACTAAATGTGTGCGTGTAGTTGATTACTCCGAGATAGGCGCTGTCGGTCGTGGGCCCTTGCGTGTTCGTGTCGTAGCCATTTCCGAAGAAGTTCGCATTCATGTAGGTCTCCCACTCGTGTGAGAAACGAACGCTTAAGCTATCCGCGTCGGTAAACCGCTGATCCACCTTGATGTCGAAGGACTTCTGGTTTGTGGTATTCGCACCTTGGCCAATGAAGTTCTGGTAGGGATTGTAAGCGGCTGACCCGACATTCACATTAGGGAGCGGATAGGCTTGAATCAGTTTTGCAGAAACGGGGTCGATCAGGTTGCCCGGAGCAGCAGCCAGTTTACGGGGGCTGAGCGGATTGCCCGGACTCTGATAAAGCGCTAAGTTATCAAACGGAATGGGAGTCCGGCCCGTCGCGCCATTGCCGGCTGCGTTCAGAACGCCCGTGAACGGATCATAAATCTGGCCAGCCGCCGCGGAACAGATTCCGGCAGCGTTGAAGCTTCCACTAGCACGCCCACAAAGTTCTCCAAAATTACCGGTCCGCTCGGCGGCATCAGGTACGCCAATCGTGCCCGATGTAACGCCTTGAAGGTACCTCAGGCCGGCGAAGTCGAAAAAGAAGAATGCCTTATTCTTCTTGATTGGACCGCCTATCTCACCTCCAAAGTCGTTCCGTTCCAGATGTGCCTGTCCTAATCCGGCGCTGTTACTAAAGAAATTATTCGCATCCAGATCATTGTTCCGGAAGAACTCCCAAAGTTCGCCGTGCAAACTGTTACCGCCCGAGCGAGTGATCACGTTGATTACCGTTCCGCCCGCGATCTCAGCACTCATGTTTGACTGTTGGACCTTAAATTCTTCGACTGCGTCGACTGGCGGAACATAGAGCGGCTTGACCACGCCCGGATTGTTTTCACCGGCCGTCGTGGTAACGCCGTCGAGCAGAAGGTCGCCCTGGTCGTTGCGGCTGCCGTCTGACGTGAAGTTTGTCGCGTATCCAGAACCATTGCCGTATGCACTTCCCGGAGGTTGGGTCACGCCGGGCGCGAGGAACGCCAGATCAAACACGTTACGGTTTACCAGTGGAAGATTGTTAATAGCAGTCCGATTTAGCGTCTGCCCTGTGGTGGCGTCATCGCTTTGCAGCGGTGTCGTCGATTCGGCCACTGTCACTGTTTGCGCAGCGGACGACAGATTCAAATCTGCGTTTACAGTTACGTTGCCATTTACATCAACAATGATGTTAGGCCGCTCGAAGGCAGCAAAGCCTGTGGCGTCCACCCTTTCGGTGTATGTACCCGGGGGCAGGTTGCGAACCGTGTAGATCCCCGAAGCGTCCGTTTGGGCCTTGAAGGCGAAGCCGTTCGCGACGTTGGTAATCGTCACCGATGCGTTCGGAACGTTACTTCCACTAGGATCCTTGACGCCTCCTGTAATAGAACCCGTATACAACTGCGCCCATGTGCACAGGCTTCCAGAAACCAGCAAAAGTGCTGCTGACAGCACACGTCTGATCAAAGCGGCTTTCATTATGATTCGTTACCTCGACAAGTTCGCGCACAGGTACCCCCCGCGACTCAGCGCGGAGGCCCCGATGCGAATCCCCTTAAGCAAAGCCATTATAGCCCTATGTAGTAAAGGCGACAGATAGAATTTTGCAGGTCTGTTGTGTGATGAGATTTACTCAAGCGAAAGAAGAAGGGCCAAATGGCATGAAGACTTTATTTTGCACAGGGCTCGCACTAATAGCCGGGATGATCTCTGCGGCGATCGGGCAAACCTCACTAGCACTCAAAGAGAAAGCGTCGCCAGGGAGACTGATCTGGAGCGACGAGTTCAATGGACAGGCCGGCAGTTTGCCTGTGTCGACAAAGTGGACGATGGTGACCGGTGGCGGTGGATTTGGCAATCACGAACTTGAGAGCTACACCAGCCGCCCGGAGAATGTTCAGCAGCGTGACGGCAACCTGGTCATCACGGCGCGCAAAGAGGCTTTTACCGGCACAGACAAAATTCCGAGGGAGTATACATCTGCAAGATTGCAGACCAAAGACCACTTTGCGCAAGCTTATGGCCGTTTTGAAGCGCGCATGCAACTGCCCTCGGGTAAAGGTATCTGGCCCGCTTTTTGGCTGCTGGGAAACAACAGCGACAAGACTCATTGGCCTGCCTGCGGCGAAATCGACATCATGGAAAGCATCGGCGATCCGCATACGATGTACAGTACGATCCATGGTCCGGGCTACTCAGGGGCAAAAGCAATTGGCGCGATATTTCGACTACCGGCAGGACAGTCGGTCGATGACGGATTTCACGTCTACGCCTTGGAGTGGGCTCCCGAACGCATTCGATTCTTTTTTGATGATCACCTAATTGCGGAACGCACTCCCAAAAATCTACCGGCAGGCGCTAAATGGGCCTACGATCATCCGTTCTTCATCCTGTTGAATTTCGCGGTTGGTGGTGACTGGCCGGGCAATCCGAATGAGCAAACGGCTTTTCCTCAGCAGCTGCTCGTTGATTATGTGCGCGTTTACTCCGGCAAAGTCGAATAGCCGTCGGCGAGACCCATGGGAAACAGACCGTTGACCGATCATAACTCAGCCGCTTCCGGCCCTTGTTACGATGAGGTCTTTACTCCCTCTTGATGGCTCTTCGCTTCTATAACACTCTGACCCAAGAGTTGGACGATTTCCGACCACTGCACGACAACACGGTACGCATGTATACGTGCGGCCCGACAGTTTATAACTTCGTCCATATCGGTAACTTTCGAACTTTCACTTTCCAGGACATTCTGCGCCGCTGGCTTGCCTATCGCGGTTATCAACTCGATCACGTTATGAATGTGACCGACGTTGACGACAAGATCATTCTAAACGCCGCCCGTGAGAACAAGTCGATCGGAGACTACACGGCCAGCTACACGAAGGCTTTCTTCGAGGATGCTGCCGCACTTCGTCTTCAACAGCCCGAACACGTAGCACCCGCTACGAAGCATATTGCTTCGATGGTTAAGGCCATTGAGGATCTTTCGGCCCGTGGCTGCACGTACGAGAGCGAAGGATCCACTTACTTTCGCATTGGCGCGTTTCCGCAATATGGGAAGCTTTCTCACAACGATTTCAGCGGGATTCGAACCGGAGCGCGGGTCGAAGTGGATGAGTACGATAAGGCCGATGCACGCGACTTCGTTCTATGGAAGGCACGGCGTGAGAACGAACCGTTCTGGGAAACTCCCTTCGGCGATGGCCGGCCCGGCTGGCATATCGAGTGTTCCGCGATGGCGATGGAGTATCTGGGCGAAACGCTTGATATCCACGCTGGAGGCATCGACTTAGTATTTCCGCACCATGAGAACGAGATCGCTCAATCAGAGTCGATCACCGGCAGACCGTTCGCCCGTTTCTGGCTGCACTCAGAACATCTACATATCGAGTCGCAGAAGATGTCAAAGTCCCTTGGAAATTTCTACACGCTGCGCGACCTTCTTGACCTAGGTCACCAGCCCGAAGCCATCCGTTATCTTCTCGCTTCCGTTCCCTACCGCAAAAAGCTGAATTTTACCTTTGAAGGACTGAAAGCAGCGGGAAAGAGCATCGAACGCCTTCGGGACTTTGAGCTCCGTCTTACCTCAGCCCATCTCCCACCACCCGGTAGGAACCAGGACCTGAGTGAGCGGTCGCAACAAGCCATCCGCAAGTTCGAAGAAGCGATGGACGATGACTTGAACACAGCCGAAGCACTGGCCGCCATTTACGAATACGTTCGAGCGGTCAACACGGCCATGGACGAGAATCGGTTTGCTGAGGAAAATCGCTGGGATGCGGCGCGGGTGCTCGAAGTCTTGGATAGTGTTTTCGACGTTTTGAAACCGACTGAATCTGCTTCTGCTGCCGGTAAGATGAAAAGCGAAGACGAGCAGGTCATCTCGGAATCAGAACTGGAAGCCTTGATCGAAGAACGTCAGGCCGCTAAGAAACGGCGCAACTTCACTCGTGCCGATAAGATCCGTTCCGATCTCGAGGTGAAAGGCATTCTGCTCGAAGATACGAAGGACGGAGTCCGCTGGAAAAGAAAATGAACTTCGCTTCTGAAGTGGTCCATTCCGGGGACCGCAAACGCCAAAAAGGTCTTCCGGTACCCTCCACAACACCCATCTATCTGGGTACAACCTATTTCTATGAGTCTGCCGATACGCTAGACCGCGTTCTCGGTCACGAGGAAGAAGGTTTCTGTTACGCCCGTTATACCAGTCCCACGAATGCTGCCCTTGAAGAGCTAACGACGACTCTCGAGCGGGGCGCAGGATCTCTCGCCACCAGTTCAGGCATGGCAGCTTTGCAGATTGCTTTTCAAGCTGCGTTGGCTGATCGTCCCCATCGCATTCTGGCGTCCCACGCGATCTATGGCGCCACGGTAGCCCTCCTCGATCAGGTTTTTGCTCCTTTCGACGTAATCGTTAAGTATGCCGACGCCTGTGACTTCGAGACTCTGGCGAAGACAATCAACGACTTTAAACCCGGATGCATCTTCATCGAAAGCATCTCCAATCCCTTACTTCGCGTGCCCGACATCCAGGCCATCGCAGCATCAGCGCAAAGTGTGGGGGCCTGTCTGATTGTCGACAACACGTTCGCCACCCCCATGCTGATGCGTCCTCTCGAGTTGGGCGCCAACATCGTGGTCCACAGCGCGACCAAATATTTCGCCGGACATGGCGATGTTGTCGGCGGTCTGGTCATCAGCGCTCAACCGCATCATGAAACGGTGCGGGCCATCTCGCGCATCAACGGCCCGCTCCTTGGCCCATTCGAGAGTTACCTCACCATGCGCGGCATCAAAACGCTCGCCATTCGCTTTGAACGCCAGTGCAAGAACGCTGAACTCCTCGCCGGTTGGCTGAGAGATCATTCTTGCGTGGAGCGCGTCTTCTATACCTCAGACCCCCAACACCCCGATGCGACAACAATTGACAAACTCTTCGCACCAGGCCTGTTTGGAGCCATTCTCAGCTTCGAAATTAAGGACGGCAATAGGGCTTCTATCCTGGGTTTTATGGATCATCTTCAAATGATTGTTCCTGGAACATCCTTAGGCGACGTTCACACCCTGCTCCTTTATCCTTGGATCGCCTCCCATCGAAATGTCGCCCCAAAAATGCGCGAGCGGATGGGCGTGCGTGAAAACCTGGTGCGAATTGCGGCCGGAATCGAGGATTTCGCTGACATCCAGTCCGATCTCGACCATGCTCTGCGGGACTCATCTTGAGGGCAGTGAGAATAAACTGTATAAGAGGTTAGGCTACCTCCGGTAAAGCTGGTTCCAGTTAGTGTTCTCGCACCAAAGGAAGAAAATCCGACTGCTATTTGCTGTGGCCGATGCGGTCATTACGGTTCTTGCCTTTGAAGCGGCCTATGCGACGCGTGTTCGTTTAAGCTTTGAGCGTATTTTCTTCCTGCCCGCGGATACGCACGTCCTGCTTCTCGGTTTGTGCGCTGTTATCTGGGTTGCTCTCGGCGCACTCCAGCGCGTCTACGAGTATCTGGCGTCTGCCAGTCCCGTCCGGGTTCTTGGCAACACGCTTCGCCAATGTGCCATTGGCACCATCCTCATCATCATTGCCCAGTACCTTATGCGGCTCGATCTCAGCCGCAGTTTTCTTTCTCTCTTCTTCTTGTACGATTTCTTCTTGTCTGCCCTGTTCCGGTGGTTTTCTCCGGGCCTCGTCGGGGCTTTCCAGCGTGGCTTCGGCACTGCTTATCACATCGTGATTGTGGGTAACGAGCCCAAGGCATCTAAATTAGGGGAGCATCTTCGTCAAGGCTCTCCCTTCCCAATCCAGGTATCGGCGGTACTGAGCGACGCAGAATGTACCGTTCGTCTGCCCCGGCTTCTCGCTGAACAGGTAGTGGACGAGGTCATTTTCGATGTCGATAGCGGCAAACTGGCAGGGCTCGAAGAGATCTTTCTGTTATGCGACGAAGAGGGCGTGCGTACGCGTGTGGCAATTGACTTCTTCCCTCATGTAAACAGCGACATCACACTGGATCGTGTGGGTGATGCGCCGCTTCTCACCTTTTCGGCCGCGCCACTTGATGATCTGCGTTTGGTTCTTAAAAGGTTGTTTGATCTCGGCGTGTCTAGCGCCGCCCTGCTCTTGCTCTCGCCATTGTTACTGACGATCTACTTGCTAATTAAGTGGACATCGCCTGGTCCGGTGATCTTTCGTCAGGCCCGCTGCGGTCTGAACGGTCGCCGCTTCACTCTCTACAAATTTCGATCTATGGTGGCAAACGCCGACGAAATGAAATCCGGCTTAGAGCACCTGAGTGAGCGAGTAGTTGCTTTCAAGCTATCCCACGACCCCCGTGTGACCGCTTTTGGTCGATGGCTCCGAAAATTCTCGCTTGACGAATTGCCCCAGCTCTATAATGTCGTGCGGGGCGATATGTCAATCGTTGGTCCCCGGCCGCCCCTGCCACAAGAAGTTGACCAGTACGAGCGGTGGCAGCGGCGTCGTCTGCGTATGCGGCCAGGGCTGACCTGCTTGTGGGCTGTAGCCGGTCGCGACCGCATCGACTTTAATGCCTGGATGCGCATGGACATTACCTACATCGAGAATTGGTCACTCGGCTTGGATTGGTCCATCATCTTAAAAACGATCCCTCACGTTCTGGCTGGACGGGGAGCGCACTAGCAAACGCTATGGAACTGATTCCGACAAATGAAGAGGTCATCGCTATGTTGCGAAAGACCGGCGCCTTGCGTGAAGGTCACTTCGCATATCCGAATGGCATGCATGCTAATGAGTTCTTGCAAGTGGCCCTCGCGTTTCGCTGCTACGAGTGGGCCAAGATCCTCAGCGTTGGTCTCAGCCGCCGCCTTCGCGCCGACCCGGAAGTCCGCGCCATCATTAAGCAACTCTCGATTGTCTGCCCCACCACCGGCGGTCTGCCGATCGGCTATGGCGTTTGTGAGGCTCTTCGCGCGCGCCAAATTTACTGGGCAGAGAAAGAAGATGATTCAAAGCCTCTCCGCTTCCGTCAATTTGTCGAACCGGAAGCAGGCGAGAAGATCCTGCTCGTCGACGACATTCTCCGGTCCGGGCGGCGATTCAGCGAACTTCGTTCCCTGGTCGAATCGAAAGGCGCCATTGTAGTAGGCCTTGCTGTGGCGGTCTTTCAACCCAATCCGACGGTCGCCGACTTCGGTGACCTGCCAATTTTTCATCTAGCCAAGTTGAGCGCCACGTACTACAAAGACTCTGCCAGTTGCGATCTTTGCAGGCGCGGCGTCCCCGTTGAGACGATCTGGGCCTGAAAAGAGCGACTTCAGTAGAGACAACCCGCCCCGAGTGCCTACTCAGATCAAGAGGTCTCTCGGAAGAAATGCGTTTTCTCTCCCTTGCTCTTTCCTTATTGCTGTTGTGCTCTGCACCGGGAGCAGCCTCCCAGCCTGGAAGCCGGGCTGAATACGTTGGGGGCACACGAGGTGATATACCGGCAAACCGTGCGGGTTTGATCCAGACAACCGATAGGACCTACTTCATTTTTTACTCCAAGCACACGCAAGTAAAGGTCCCATACGGCAGAATCAATTTGCTTGAATATGGGCAGGATGTAAGCCGGCGGTATGTCGCAGCAGCCGTCATTTCTCCACTGTTTCTGATGGCAAAGAAGCGCGAGCACTTTCTTACCGTGGGCTTCCAGAACGACGATGGCGCGCAGGAAGCTTTGATCTTCAAAATTGAAAAGTCTGACGTCCGGCTTACCCTGGTTTCCCTTGAAGCTCGGACCGGTCAAAAAGTGGGCTACCAGGATGAAGAATCCAGAATCTCCGGAAAGTGAGTTACTTGTGAGTAAAGCTATCCTCCTTATCTCGCTCGTTTCAGCTCTCAGCGGAACAATTGACGCTCAGGTACCAGAGCCCGCGGCTGGAACACCAGCCCAGCCACCAGTTGTCAGCTTGCTCCAGGTGAGAAGAATCTACGTCGGCGAGTTAACCGGCGGATTTCCAGCAGACGCTCTCCGGGAACTCTTGATTACCAGCCTGGACTCGACCCGGTTGTTTATCCTCACCGACAACATGGAACGGGCCGATGCCGTGCTCAAGGGCGGTGGCAACGACGCTTCCTTTACCGATACTCTCGACAAAGAGAGCGGCGCCACCGCCCGCGAAAACGGCGGCAAAGGAACAGCTAACTCCCGGACTTCGGGTGGCCTCTACGGCGCCCTGTCAGGTAGCGAGAACGAGTCGTATCACATCAAAGAGCGAAAACACGAGGCTTATGCTGCCGTTCGCCTCTGCAATCGGGATGGGGACGTTCTCTGGTCTACAACACAGGAGAGCCTTGGAGCCAAATTCCGAGGCGCGAGCGCCGACGTGGCCGCCAAGGTTGCTCACCAGCTTGCCCTCGATTTTGACCGGGCCCGGCGGGCCGCTGTTGTTCATCCCTGACACATAGCAGCGAGCGCCTGCAGCTTACCAATCAGGACTGAAGTCGGTGAGCCTTTCACAATTACATCGCTCACCAGCCCCGTCTCCAACAAATGCCGCCAGTTAGCCTCGGCGGTTCCGGTGAGCAGGACCAGGCTAATGCCGGGATTGAGTGCCTTGAGCCTCCGCAAAAGCTGCACTCCGCGTTCGACAGTGGGAAGCCGGAGATCGACTACTGCGCATTCCGGTTTGTGAATCGTCGCTAACTCCGCGCCTGCTTCGGCTGTCTGAGCCGTGAGCGACTGGTAACCGATGCTTTCAACTAGCAAATGCCGTACAGATAGTTGGTCGGCATCATCATCGACAAGGAGAACCTTCATCCAGCAAAGTTGATTCCGGCTATGAACATTCTGGGGATCGCCTGATTCCAGCCCTCTGGCACGGTGTCGAAAGGAAGACGGAAGGGGCGGTTTTCGTTTGGCTGTAAAGGTTTGCTTCTCGAAAGGACAATCGCGACCCGTTCGCGATGCAATTCGTGGCCATCGACCGCGGAAAAGATACAATACACATCTACTGACTTAAGAGCCCGAGATCCTCGGTTGGCGATTGTACCTTCCACCTCAATCACCTGCTGGTGCATGAAATTCTCAGTGGCTTTCATAGTTACATCTCTCAGATTAAGGTTCTTGACATAGGATCGAGCGTCGGCCGAAACAAGACCCTGGTTATTTCCGAGAGGAGCCTGGTGGGAACAACCCAAGCCCCAAATCGCGAGGACCGCGACTATATAGATCGGAAACGTCTTGAACATGGATGGCCGCGTTAACGGCGCTTGCTGACAGATTTCTTTGGCGTAGCTTTCTTCGCTGTCGCTTTCTTAGTAGCAACTTTCTTGGCCGAAGCCTTCTTCGCCACAACCTTTTTCGCAGGAGCTTTCTTTGCGGCGACCTTCTTTGCAGGTGGCGGGACGCGCTTTATGGTCTTCTTGGCAGCCGTTGCGCCCTTACTCGCTGCTTTCTTTGCAGGAGGCGCAGCCTTCTTAACCGCCTTGGTAGCGGCCACCTTCTTCGCTGCGCTCTTCTTTGCTGGAGCGGACTTCTTCGCGCCTCGATTGCGCGTACTGGACCGCTTCGATTTGCTCTCCGCTTCTGCGGCAGTCTCAGCGCTAACCATCCGATTGAAGTTGCTGCGCTCGCCGTCTGCAGTTTCTTCCTGATAAATCAAAGCGAGCTTGCGTTCATCGAATTTTGCGAAGAAGTCATCCCACGAGATCTCCTCAAGCGAAGTGCTCTCTTCGCCAAAGCCTGGGAACTCAAGCCGTAAGATCCCGATGTCTTCTTTTGATTCGGTGCTCTTTACATGCGAAGGCTTACCGCCCCGCTCTTCAGTCCAGCGCTTGATTTCGTCGTGGTCCTGCGTGGTCTTTGAAAGATTTGCCATATCGTAGCCTCTGAGGTTTGCAGCAATAACCGCTGCTTCTGTAGATAGATCCGCTAGCTTGAAACTCGTTTCCGTTACTCGTGCCGCGTGTGCATTCAGAGTTTTACTGCGTGAATGCGAAGTCTTCGATAGTCGGCGTACCAGCATCCCTCTTTGAAAAGCAACGGGCGCAGTTCTTCCACTGTCTCGGCGATCGCCTCTGTAGCAGCAAGCTTCGGCAGATTTTCGAAGTAGTAAGAACTGAATTGCCTGATCCAGTCCTCCATTCCGCGCTCGCCTTCAAGAGCAGTAGGGCGGTCAAAAAGGACAGCCGAGCGCACCTCGAATCCGTTCGCTTCGAGGATGCCCGCATACTCGCTGACGGAAGGAAAGAAGGTCCGCGGCTCCGGAAGGCTGCTGCCTAGATATCGGGCCGCCGTCGCTTCGACAGCATCGGTTATGGTCCGGATGTTTCCTCGCCCACCGAGTTCGGCCACAAGCCGTCCGGCTTTGCGCAGGGCACGCGACATCGCTCGCGCGACATCATCCGCCCGGAGCATCCAATGGAGAGCCGCGTTGGAGAACACCGCATCAAACTCACCGTCGAAGTTCATTTGGGCGGCGTCTCCCAACATGAACCGCA
>CAXTMN010000039.1:0-9852 GCA_964245395.1 uncultured Bryobacteraceae bacterium | reverse complement strand
CCGACTACTTCAGCACCAAGCTCAGCTATTTTCCTTGAGAGCTGGCCGGTGCCGCAGCCGACGTCCAGCACTCTATCGCCGCTGGTCAGCTTCACTTCCCCGACTAAGTCTTCGCCAAACTGCCAGACAAACGAGTGCCGGGCCTCGTAAAGTTCGGAGTCCCACTCTTTTTGCTTCGCCATTCTCTACGACTGTAGCTCTAAAGTCGAGGCCGGACCTGATACAGCAAAACGTAGACTACGACCCCTGTGACACTGACATACAGCCAGATGGGAAAGGTCCACCGGGCAATGGCGCGGTGCCTGATGAACTGACCCGTCAGTGCACGCCGAAGTGTGATGATCGCCAGCACCGGGACGGTGGCTGCCAAGATAGTGTGGGTTAACAAAATCGTTAAATAGATTGTGCGAACGATTCCCGGTTTGTCGAATCGGACTGAGCCGACATTATAGTGGTAGACGAGATAGCAGACCAGGAACACACACGAAACTATGAAAGCAGTCACCATGACCCGGCGATGTGCGTGAACCTTCCGCTGCCTGATTAGTGTGTAGCCTATGAGCAGCAGGATGGTCGCCAGTCCGTTTAGAGTTGCATTGACCACGGGCAGATCATGAACCGTAAAAACAAGGAGAGGCATCAGCTTCTTTCTTTTCGCAACGCCTCGACATCGGCAACCAACTTTGCCAGGTCGTCTTTGTCAAAGCTCGAGTAATAGCCGCGGATGTCGCCCTGCTTATCGACAACGGCGAACTTGGTACTATGCTCGATCTTGCCCAACACGTCGCCTACGTGAAAGGTGGCATAGGCGAGTAGGTGCACCGTGTCGGGAGTGCCGGTCAGGAACATCCACTGGCCGGTAGGGGCGCCATAATGCCGGGCAAAGTCGGTCAGAGCCGCGGGAGTGTCGCGTCCGGGGTCGACCGAAATAGAAACTAGCCGAACATCAGCGTCGTTCTTCACCTGCTCGGCCACGATGCGCATTTTGGAGCTCATGCGAGGACACTCAGCGGGGCAGTTCGTGTAAATGAAGTCTGCCACCCAAACCTTGCCATTAAGGTCGGTGTCGGTAACAGGGTGCCCGTTCGAGTTGGTCATGCTGAACCGGGGAACTCTGTCGTAATGCGGTAACTTGCTGGCCGGATCTGTACAGCTTAAGGAAAAGAAGCAGAGTACGGCTAAACCGGAAAGTAATCTCACAGCCGGACGGGATCCAGCACCATCAACACGTAGAGCACCGGCAGGTAGACAACCGAAGCAAGAAGAACGGTTCGTGCCCGGATCTTAGTCCGGTCGAGCGAAACCCGAATGCCTGAATAGAGGAAGAGCAGACCGAGCGCGATAGCGCCCACCATATAGATAGTTCCCGTCATGCCCATCCACTTGGGGAGCAGGCTGATTGGAATCAGGAGAACTGAGTAAAGCAGAATCTGGCGGGCGGTCGACTCGCCGTCCGGTTCAACAACCGGCAGCATCTGAATCCCCGCGCGGGAATAGTCTTCGCGATACATCCAGGCAATGGCATAAAAGTGAGGGAACTGCCAGAGGAACAAGATAGCCCCGAGAACGCAGGCTTCTGGAGACAGCTTTCCAGCTGCGGCTGCAAAACCGATCAAAGGCGGCATGGCGCCCGGCACAGCTCCGACCGTTGTTGACCACCACGTTTTCTGCTTCATCGGGGTGTAGATAAAGAGATACATGAATAAAGTCAAAGTGCCCAGCCCTGAGGACAACCAGTTCACTCCAAACCCAAGTTCTAGAGCGCCTACGGCTGCCAGACCGATTCCAAACCACAGAGCCTGAGCCGGCTGCAACCGCCCAGACGGAAGTGGCCGCATTTGCGTACGACGCATGTAGCGGTCCGCCTCCCGTTCATACCACTGGTTCAAAGCGGCGGTCCCGGAAGCAATCAGCGCGGTGCCGATCATGGCGTGGAAAAAAATCCAGAATGACCAGAAGCCGGAATGACCAAAATAATAACCCACTGCCGTGCTCATCACAATGAGCCACGTAATCCGCGGTTTGGTCAGCTCGAGGTAGTCTTTCACTCTAGGTTGCTTGTTGGGCGGCTCGGTCCGGGCAAGTTCAAATAGTACAGCACTGCCCTGAGCGTAAATGCTTATAACACTCAACAGTGTAGCCTTTCTTGTTTGGCAAGAATAATTCCCTGCTGACTGTAAGAGTATCTCCCTGAGACACCGGACTTACTCGTTTCCGGTCAGCTTTGGTTTAATGGCTCTGTTGAGTATAGAGAAGGCGCTCGTCGGAGTGATTATGGGCAGCAAGTCCGATTGGGAGACGATGGCCCGGACGGCAGAAGTGCTGCGAACGCTTTCCATTCCGTTCGAGCACCGGATTGTCTCGGCCCATCGAACGCCTGATCTGATGGCCGAGTATGCCAAGAATGCAGCCGCCCGCGGACTGGAAGTGATAATCGCGGCGGCAGGCGGGGCGGCTCACCTGCCTGGGATGGTTGCGGCACATACATGCCTTCCGGTGTTGGGAGTGCCGATCAAAAGCAGCATTCTGAACGGGGTCGATTCGCTGCTCTCGATTGCCCAGATGCCGGCTGGCGTTCCCGTCGGCACATTGGCAATTGGAAACTCAGGGGCAACGAACGCAGCCCTGCTCGCTGCGAGCATCCTTGGAAACAAGTATCCCGAGATCAGGAGCCGCCTTGAGACTTGGCGGCGTCAGCAAACCGAAGCAGTTCTTCAGGATCGTCTTCCGTGAGGGACTTGCTGGGCAATCAGCCCATTCTTCCGGGTTCCGCGATAGGCGTGCTGGGCAGTGGGCAACTCGGCCGAATGTTTGCAATCGCGGCGCGGCGGATGGGGTATCGCGTCCATACGTTTTCCCCGGATGAAGACACTCCGACAGGGCAGGTAGCCGATCTGGAAGTCAAGGCGTCGTACGACGATCTCGACGCGGTCTGCCGGTTCGCCAAAGACGTTTCAGTAGTCACATTCGAATTCGAAAACGTTCCTGCAGCAACTGCGGCGGCAGCAGCGGCATGTGCTCCCGTCCGCCCGAGCGGACACATTCTCCACATCACGCAACATCGGTTGCGCGAGAAGCTGTTTCTGTCGCAAGCCGGATTTCCGATAACACCGTTCCGGCACATCCGCAGCCGCGATGAACTAACAAGCGCCGCGGCCGACATCGGGCTACCGGCGATTCTGAAGACGGCCGACTTTGGGTACGACGGGAAGGGCCAGTTTCGCATCAAGAACACTTCCGAGATGGACGCGGCCTGGGATTCGCTTGTCGGCCGCGAAGCGGTGCTTGAAGCGTATGTCGATCTAGAATGCGAGATCTCGGTGGTGGCGGCGCGCAGCATTGATGGCGATTTCGTTTACTACGGTCCTATCGAAAACCGGCATGTAGACGGCATTCTGGACATCTCGATTGCTCCGGCTAAGCTGCCTGAGACGCTTGCTCGCCAGGCTGCCGAGATTACCCGGGCGGTTGTTGAAAAGCTGGATCTTGTGGGCGTTCTCTGCGTGGAGTTCTTCGTGCGCAAGGACGGCCAGTTGTTGATCAATGAGTTGGCGCCGCGGCCGCACAACTCGGGGCACTTCACCTTTGACGCAAACCTGACGAGCCAGTTTGAGCAGCAACTCCGCTCTGTTTGCTTGCTTCCCTTAGGAGCGGTGAAGCAGTGGACACCGGCGGCTATGGCGAACCTGCTCGGTGATCTCTGGGAAGGAGGCGAGCCCGATTGGGCCCGAGCAGCCGGCGTTGCGGACGTAAAGCTTCATCTCTATGGCAAGCTGGAGCCGCGTTCGGGGCGAAAAATGGGTCATCTGACCGCCTTGGCAAATACAGCCGAACAGGCGTGCGCTGACGTGGAGCGGGCCCGCCACTTACTCACTCGCTAAACTATTGACAACTGCGCGTTTTTTACCAGCAGTTCCACAACCAATGAAACTCTGCTATTTCGACGCCTTTTCCGGCATAAGCGGCGACATGACTGTCGGCGCTCTCTTAGATGCCGGCGCAGACTGGAGTGCGCTGGAGTCGGCTCTGAAGAGCTTGAATCTGGGCGCGTCGTTCCGTCTGGAAAAGACTAAGCGCAAAGGGATGGCTGCGTCTAAATTCAGCGTCGACGCCCCCGAAGAGAAGAAACATCGCCATCTTCCGCATATTGAGAAGATCATTGAAGCGGGCGAGCTTTCGAACAAGGCGCGCTCCGATTCGCTTGCTGTGTTTCGCCGTTTAGGCGAAGCTGAAGCCCGGTCACATGCTGTCCCGATCGAGAAAGTTCATTTCCACGAGGTCGGAGCGATCGACTCGATTTGCGACATCGTCGGAGCATGTGTGGCGCTCGATCTTCTGGGTGTAGACGAAGTTTACTGCTCCAAAATCAACGTGGGCAGCGGCACGGTGAATACCGAACACGGTGTTCTCCCGGTGCCCGCCCCAGCGACAGCGGAACTGCTGAGGAACTGCCCCATTTATTCGTCCGGTCCTGAAAGCGAACTGACCACACCAACGGGCGCCGCCCTGGTCGCTACCCTCGCCAAAGGCTTCGGAACGCTTCCGGCCGTGCGCATGACCGGGCAAGGTTTTGGCGCGGGCGACAAAGATTTTCCGGTGCAGGCAAATGTGCTGCGCGCGCTGATCGGAGAACGCACCGGAGCAAGCGAAACGACAACCGTCTCGATTCTGGAAGCAAATATCGACGATTCGACTCCGCAGGTCCTCGGCTACACGACCGAGCGCTTACTCGAAGCGGGCGCACTGGATGTAACGTTGACACCTCTCTACATGAAGAAAAATCGCCCGGGCACCATGCTTTCTGTGATTGCACGTCCGGAAATGACTGATACGCTTGCGCAGATAGTCTTTGCCGAGACGTCGACCCTGGGCATTCGGACGTACGAAGCGCAGCGGCGAGTGGTGGCGCGAATGAGCGACGAAGTGGCGACTTCCTACGGAATCATTCGGGTAAAACATGCGGGTAACGGAAGTTTCGCGCCCGAGTTTGACGATTGCCGGAGGGCAGCGGTGGCGGGCGGCGTGCCACTACGGGCGGTCATAGCCGAAGCAACAGAAGCGTTCCGGCAGCGATCAAAGTAAACACCTGAAATGAGTCAAGGTAAGTACTACTTAACGACGCCCATCTACTATGTCAATGCTGCGCCGCATATCGGGCACGCGTATACAACGATTGCTGCTGAAGCAATTGCCCGGCTGAAGCGTATCGACGGATACGACGTGGTTCTAACGAGCGGCACCGATGAGCATGGGACAAAGGTCGAGCGCGCCGCACGGGCACAGAGCAAAAGGCCCGAAGCGTTCGTAGATTTGATCTCGGCCGAATTCCGCTCGCAGTGGCAGAAGCTTGACCTGCAGATCGACCGGTTTCAGCGGACTACGAACGCAAATCATGCCAAGCTGGTGAACTCTTTATTTGAGGCTTGTAAAGCAAACGGTTATATCTACAAAGGCACTTACACGGGGTTGTATGCGGTGGTGAGCGAATCGTTCGTCAACGACGCCAAGCCCGGCGACGTCGATCCCGAAACCGGAAAACCGTACGAGGAACTCACCGAGGAGAACTACTTTTTTAAGTTGTCGGCGTTCACTGACCGGCTTCTCGAATATTACGACCAGAACCCCAACTTCATTGGTCCGGAGATACGAAAGAATGAAGTGCTGGCCTTTGTCAAGCAAGGCTTGTCAGACTTGTCGATCACCCGGACGAGCATCAAATGGGGCATTCCGGTAGAGGCTGATCCGGCACACGTTTTTTACGTCTGGTTCGACGCTCTGACGACCTATATCAGCGCGGTAGCGGGCGAGGACCGGTGGCCTGCTGATCTGCACCTGATCGGCAAGGAGATCCTTCGCTTCCATGCTGTTTACTGGCCGGCGTTCTTAATGGCAGCAGGCTGGCCCTTACCGAAGCGTGTCTTTGCACATGGCTGGCTCCTGTTCGAGAACGACAAGATGAGCAAGTCGCGCGGAAACATTGTGCGTCCGACGCCGATTGCGGAAGTGATGGGCGTGGATGCGCTGCGTTATTTTCTGCTCCGCGAAGTTAGTTTTGGGGGAGACGGCAGTTTCAGTTTTGATGCGCTCGTGGGGCGCTACAATTCCGATCTGGCAAACGGTTTGGGGAACCTGGCAAGCCGGACCCTGAACATGATCTCGCAGTATCGAGGGGGGTCGATTCCTTCCGCGACGGGGGACGAGGCAATACAAGCAGCCGCTGAGAAGCTAACAGTGCAGGTCTGGGCTGCTTACGAAGCCTTTGATTTCTCACATGCTCTGGAATCTATCTGGAGTATCATTTCGGCGGTTGACAAGTTCATCGTCGAGCGTGCGCCTTGGAAGATGGCAAAAGATCAGAGCCCTGGCGCGCAGACAAGACTTGATGAAACGCTCTACACCTGTGCCGAAGCCTTGCGACTAGTTTCGGCACTAGCGAGCCCGGTACTGCCGCACACCACGCAAGAAATCTGGCGACAGCTCGGCTTTTCACATCCAATCAGCGCAATTACAAGAGACGAATTACAATGGGGCCGCCTGGGAGCAGGTCAAAAGATCGGAGCCATCGAAGCGGTATTCCCAAGGATGGACGCCAAGCCGACGATTCAAAGAATGCAGGAATTGGAAGAGACGGAGAAGAGACGCCAGGCGGAACTGCTAGGAAAGAAGGCCGAACCGGTTTCTGAGCCGGTTGCAACGGAGGCCAGCCTTATCAGCATCGACGATTTTGCCAAAGTGGATTTGAGGGTGGGTGAAGTGAAATCGGCCGAAGCGGTAAAGGGGGCAGACAAGCTGCTGCACCTGAAGATCGACATTGGGGAAGCGGAGCCGCGCACGATTGTGGCTGGAATTGCGCTGGCTTACAAACCGGAGCAGCTAGTCGGCCGCAAGGTGGTGATCGTTGCTAACCTGGCGCCTCGAAAGCTGCGCGGGTTGACCTCGCAAGGCATGATTGTCGCGGCAAGTCTGGAAGGCGAACTACCGGTGCTGGCGGGTTTTCACGAGGAAGTCCCAGTTGGGGCGCGCTTGAAGTAGCTTTGTGCAGCTGGTCGACACGCACTGCCACTTAGACGATGAGCAATTCGCTGGGGACCGCGAGGCCGTCATTGAGCGAGCACGAGCAGCGGGTCTTGTATCGATGCTGGCAATCGGAACAGGCAAAGGTCCGCCCGATTTGTCTGCTGCGATTCGTGTAGCCGAGCAGCATTCGTTCATCTACGCGACCGTAGGCGTTCATCCAAATGACTCTCCGCAACGGACCGAGCGGACTTTCTCGGATCTGGAGCAGTTGCTTCGACATCCAAAGGTCAAGGCAGTTGGCGAGATCGGGCTGGATTATCACTGGGGCGTCCCCAAAGAGCTTCAACTGCCTGCGTTTGCCGGTCAGCTGGAACTTGCCGAAGCGGCAGGTATGCCCGTAATTATTCACACTCGCGATGCATGGGACAACACGATGGAGGTGTTGCGAAAACGATGGGCACCGACTGGCTTGCCTTGCGTGATGCACTGTTTTACCGGTGATGAAAGTCAGGCCCGGGAGTGCTTGGATTTAGGGTTCTACCTGGCATTCGGTGGTGTGACGACTTTTCCTAAATCGCTCGCGCTTCGGGAGGCGGCTCGAATAATTCCCGCGGACCGGTTGCTTTTGGAGACGGACGCGCCGTATCTCGCGCCAGTTCCACATCGGGGCAAGCGCAACGAGCCTTCCTTTGTAATGCATACAGCAGAGGTGATCGCGCGGCTGCGGGGCATCTCCTCCGAGCAGTTGGCTCAGGAGACTACATCGAATTTTGAGCGTATCTTGGGCCTGGGAGTCTCCGGCGACATGATGGAACGCACCAGATACACTGAGGATCTGAACCTGGACGGTCATGTTTAGCAAGATTAGGCAATCGATCAGCGCGCGCGAAGCTTTCGATCTTGTTCAAACGGACCTGCGCGAGGTGGAGCGAGAGATCAGCGTGGAGTCGGTCGCCTCCGTCGAGGCGATCACAACCATCAATCAGTATCTGCAGGCCGGCGGCGGAAAGCGCCTTCGCCCGGTGCTGCTTCTCCTGTGTAGCAAGCTTTTTGGTCCCTCGAACGATACAGCGCGAAGTCTGGCGGCGGTTGTGGAGATGATTCATACCGCGACTCTGGTGCATGACGATGTGATTGACATTGCGAAATCCCGGCGAGGGCGACCGTCGACCAATATCGTCTGGGGCAATCACATTTCGGTTCTGGCTGGCGATTGGCTTTATATGCAGGCCTTTCAGATGGCTCTTCGTGAGCGGAACTTTCATATCTTAGACGTTCTGATTTCGATGACGCAGTCGATGGTGGAAGGCGAGTTGCTGCAACTGGAGCGGCTACGCCGGATCGACATCACGGAAGCTGACTACATGGAACTGGTGGATCGCAAGACGGCTAGTCTGTTTTCCGCCTGTGCCTGTTTGGGTGGCGTGGCTGGCGGTGCGAATGAAGCGGCCGAGTCAAACCTCGGTGACTTCGCCTGGAATCTTGGCATGGCTTTTCAGATGGTAGACGACATCCTTGATTTCACCTCGACGGAAAAGATTCTCGGCAAGCCATCAGGCAACGATCTGCGCGAAGGCAAGGTGACATTGCCAATGATCTATGCTTTGCAGGCCGCCTCGGCTGAAGAGCGAAGCGCGGTCGAAACGGTGATTGCGGATGGAACGTATGAAGAGGTTCCTTTCATGCGCATTCTGCAGATTCTGGAGCATCACAAAGCGATCTTTAAAGCCTATGAACGGGCTCATGCATTTACTGAAAAGGCACGCACCGTGATTGCGGGCTTTCCCGAGTCCCCTGCACAGCGGGCACTACAGGCCATTGTAGATCTGGTAACGGAACGGCACTCGTAAATACTTCTCATTTACCAGACGCTTGAGGATCTCTGGCGACCATGCCCGAAACAACCTGGGCGTGATTGACTGCGGCTGTAAGAGAAACTCCTCCGATGATGTTTCCGAGAAGGGTTGGCAGCATGTAGCCCCGGGCCACATCGATCCAGGATCTTGCGCCAACCATAGCCAGATAGAGGACCTCAACAGACCCAGCAATGATGTGGGTCAGATCGGAAATTCCCACAACGTAGGTCATGATCAAGATGACAACAACGCGCCCAGCATCGATTGCGGCAAGCATCCAGACCATCATGGCGATCAACCAGCCGGCAAAAATACCGCGCAGGAGTGCACTGGCGAAAGAAACATCGGCAACCTCTTTGGAGAGAGACAGCATGGCTGATTGAATGTCGGGTTTGAACATGGGGGTGTTCCCGACCACCCAGGCAAAGAGATGAGCGCCGACAAGATTGGCCAGCAGTACAACGATCCAGAGTCTGATCACTCGCAGCAGGGTCGCTTTGTTGCGCCGAGCCAAGAGTGGAATGATGGCGGTAAGGGTGTTCTCGGTGAACAGTTGCTGACGGCCGATGATGACGATCAGGAAGCCGACTGAGTAACCAAGCTTCGAAATGAGAGGACGCCAGGTCTGGTCAGGCAAATGGGCCCGAAGAAGAGCCTGCACGACCAGCGAAAACCCCATGGACATACCCGCGGCCAATCCAGACCACGCGAGAGCTGAAATGGGACGGTCCAACTCTTCTTCGCCGTCGTAGCGTATGGTTTCGTGGACGACAAGCGCGCTGACGGAGGTGCGATCCTGCGCCTCCTGCCGCTGCTTCTCAGTTAATTCGGGAGCAACAACGTTGCTTCCGTCCTGTTCCTCAATGAGCACTGGAGGTTGGAACGGTAATGCAGGCTTTTGTTTCTAAAGGGATGAGTCACGCAGCATTGTTCATCTTTTCGTGAGCGGAGAGATAGCTTTTCCTGACTGTGCGTTTTT
>CAXTMN010000038.1:34593-38624 GCA_964245395.1 uncultured Bryobacteraceae bacterium | reverse complement strand
CTATTGAAAAGCGGCCCTTTCGAAGTTCTAGGTCCTTCGTACGCGGTACTAAGGTTTGGCGAAGCCGCAGGAAAGTATAGATGTCCACACCACCCATTCGAGTTCTCATAGCCGATGCTTATCCGGTCGTTCTGGAAGGTTTGCGCACCATCCTCGCCAAGAGCCCGGGCATTTTGATCATCGGAGAGAGTAGTGACGGAGCCGAAGCGATCGAGAAGGTTGCTCAACTGAGTCCAGACGTTGTCATTCTAGACCTCAAGTTGCCCCGCGTCGACGGCCTGGGCGTAATCCGCAGCCTGCAAACGCGCGCACCAAATGTCAAGGTAATCCTGTTCGCAGGATCTGAACAAAAGGTGGATTTCGTAGAGGCCATGAAACTTGGCTGCTCTGGGATTCTCGTTAAAGACGCGCCAACAAATCTGGTCGAGAAAAGCATCCAGAAGGTATACGCCGGGGAGATCTGGCTCGATTCGAACACGACCGCTGCTGTAATCCGCCAGTTTGCTTCGCCGGCTGAATTTCAGTCTACGGCTCCTGCAGCCCCACTTACCAACGGAAAACCAGCGCGTGAGCGGGCCCAGTTGAGCCAGCGCGAACGCGAGATCATCGTGCTGATTGCCCAAGGCTACAAGAACAAGGAAATCGCTGAAAAAATGTTTATCACCGAGCAGACCGTGAAAAACCACCTCCACAATGTCTTCGATAAACTCGGCGTGTCCGATCGCCTGGAACTTGCGCTCTACGCCATTCATAACAGCCTTCACGTCAAAGCCTGATCTCAGGTCTTCCAGGCTTTCTCCATAGTCAGGGCTTGGGTCATTGAGCGACAATCGTAGACACCGCCCGGAAGGCGGCTTGACTGCCGCACATGCCAGGTCTTCGCGAAGAGATCACCAAAACGTTCCAGCGCTTACGAAACAAAAACGCTGAGCGGCTAGCCGCCGAAGAAGCCGAAACTGTGCTCAAGCCCGATGGACGGGAGGGTACTCAGCTCGGCGATTATCGCATTCTGAAGCGGCTCGGCGCGGGCGGCATGGGTCACGTCTATCTGGCGCTCGACACCCGGTTGGGCCGGCACGTTGCCTTGAAATTTCTGCCTCCTGAGCTGACCGCAGACTCCGACATGCTGCTTCGTCTGGAGCAGGAGGCCCGAGCCGCGTCCGCCCTCAACCATCCCAACATCATCACCATCCATGAGATTGTCAGGCTCGAGAGCGATGTTTGCATCGCTAGCGAGTTTGTCGACGGCGCCACACTCCGCACCGCCATCACTCGACATGCCATTGGGATCGACCAGGCTATCGACATTGGTTCCCAGGTAGCGTCGGCCCTAGTTGCAGCCCACGCTGCGGGCGTCATTCATCGTGATCTCAAACCCGGCAACATCATGATCCGGGACGACGGATACGTCAAGGTCATCGACTTTGGATTGGCCAAGTACGCCCAATCGGCCGGCCGCAGCGAGTCTGCCCGGAGCATCACGCGTCCCGGCAACATCGTCGGCACAATCGACTACATGTCTCCCGAGCAGGCCCGCGGCGAACGGGTTGATCATCGCACGGACCTGTGGAGTCTCGGCGTCGTCCTTTACGAGATGGTGTCCAACCGGCTCCCCTTCGAAGGAAGGACCGATAGTCACGTTATGGTCGGCATCCTCGATCATCCGGTTGCTCCGTTGCCGCAGATCAAATCGCTCCCTGCTGGTCTGGTGCCCATCATCGAACGGCTGCTGGCGAAAGACCGCAATCAGCGCTACCGTTCCGCTACTGACCTTCTGGCTGATCTCCAGGCCATCAACCTAAGGCGTCCGAGTCAGGTCCGCGCCCACCGGTCCTCTGGCCTTTCACGACAAAGGATTCTCGCTGCTGCTGTGGTGGTGAGCGCCGTGACGATCGGTACGTGGCTGTGGTGGTGGCGAAGCCGTACTCCTGCTTGGTTCCAGATTGGTGTGGTCCGGGAAATGACCGATAACGGAAGGGCGCTCCTTTCCGCTATATCCCCGGATGGTCGCTACCTGGCTTATGTTGCCGGCGATGTAACAGGGCAGGAAACCCTCATCCTTCGTCAGGTGGATCTACCCTCCGAAGAGGTGAAGATACCGTCCAGAAAAATCGCTTACAGCGGCCTCGCTTTTTCCCCTGATGGTCAATCCATCTATGAATCGGAAAAGGACGACACGATGGTAGGCAAACTGTATTCGGTGCCTCTTTTTGGTAGCCGCTCTGGTGTTCCTACCCTGACCGGAATCGACGGGTCGGTCACTTTTTCCCCTTCTGGCGATCGTTTTGCTTTTGTGAACCGCTCCGGCAATGGACGGGGGGACAGCGCCATTGAGATTGCCGCACGTGATGGCTCCAAACGGCATAAGCTGATCTCCTTCCATGACTGGACGGTGCTTCGTCATGTTGCCTGGTCCCCCGAACGCGACCAGATTGCCGCATTCCTTTTCAACGATTCGCCGGGTGGAAACGATGTCGGCATGCTCGACCTCATCTCGGCCAAGAACGGTCACGAGGATCGCCGGCCGATACCTGGATGGAGGTTGATCGGGCAGCCAGCCTGGACCAGCGATGCGAAAGGCCTGATTGTACCCGTTGCCACCCGTACCGAGGCGAACAACCAGGTCCAGATTCGCGAGATTGCCACCCGCAGCGGCGAGGTTCGCGATGTGACCAAAGACCTGGCTCGCTACCAGAGCATTAGTGTGAGCGCCAACCGCGATACCCTCGCAGCGGTGAAAATTGAGTCACGCGCCTCGCTCTGGATCTCCTCGGACGCAACATTTACCAGGGGAAGGAGTATCTTTGCCGAAGCTGAAGATGCCCCAACCCTGTTCTGGACAGACTCAACTCATCTCGCTGTTCACTCAAAGCGCACCGGCTTCCCGAATCTCATGCTGGTCGATGCTGTCAGCCTGGCGCGTGGGAGTCTGACCGATGAGCCGTTTGTTGAGCAGGGTGCGGCCGCCGTTCCCGGCAGCAAGTGGATTGTCATGGCGTCTAACCGTTCCGGCCAATTCCATATCTGGAAATTCAATCCGGATACGAACGAATACGTTCAGCTGACCTCCGGTTCAGACTACGATCAAAAGCCTTCGGTCTCTCCGGACGGACAGTGGGTGATCTGTGCTGCCTGGCCCGGTCCCCATCTTCGCAAGGTTTCTATTAACGGTGGCACTGTATCGAACGTCGGCAGTTTTCAAGCCAAAGATCCGGCTTATTCTCCGGATGGGCGTCTCCTCGCCTGTCAAAGAAGAGATCTCAAGCTGAATCGCTGGACCACTGCTGTCTTCCCTGTAGATCAGCCTGATGACTTCCAATCATTTCCCGGCGTCCAATCCCCTGTGCAATGGCTGCCGGATAGCAAGGCGCTGGCCTCCATCATCACTGAAGGAGGCGTTTCGAACGTGTGGACCGTGCCCCTCGACGGATCGCCTGGGAAAAGATTAACCGCCTTCGATGATGAAGCGATCAGTACCTTCGCCTTCTCTCGAGACGGTGACCGCCTCTCCTGTATTCGGGCCAGTCAAGGTGCCGATGTAGTGCTATTCAAGAAACGGCCCTAAACTTGCCTGCTCATACGGCGAAGGAGATCGTTTCTATGAAGCAAGTTAGGGATCAAATGGATCTAAGTGGCCCGGACAACCCGCATGAGCAGGCCATAACCGGAGCCGGAACTGCGCCGGCGCCCAGCCCAAATCCGCCTCCCAGTCAGCCCACTGGCGGTAAGCCTCCGAAACCTACCCCAGCTGACGGCGTAAATAATCCTCACGAACAGTAGAGGACGAAAACTTTCACATTCCGGATAAAATGAGGATAGTTCCCTATCTTCATGCAATCTGTTAACCACGCCCACCGCCTTTCCCGGCGCGAAGCTCTCGAAGATGCTCTTTCGACTCGTCTGCTGATTCTGGACGGAGCGATGGGAACCATGTTGCAGCAGCGGAATCTGACTCCTGACGATTTCGGTGGACCTGCGTTAGAGGGCTGTAACGAAAATCTTGTCCTCACGCGGCCAGACGTCATCACAGG
>CAXTMN010000038.1:26488-34583 GCA_964245395.1 uncultured Bryobacteraceae bacterium | reverse complement strand
TCACAGGTGTTCATCGCGCCTACTACCAGGCGGGTGCTGACGTTGTGGAGACCAATAGCTTCGGCTCCACAAGGATCGTGCTTGCCGAGTATGATCTGCAGCACAAGTCGTACCAGCTCAACTTTGTGGCTGCCCAGCTTGCACGCAAAGTAGCCGACGAAATGGCCCGCCCCGGTCAACCTCGCTTTGTCGCTGGTTCGATGGGCCCCACTACCAAAGCCATTACCGTTACGGGCGGCGTCACCTTCCCGGAACTGATCGCCAACTACTACGAACAGGCCCAGGCGCTGATGGAAGGCGGAGCAGACATCCTCCTCCTCGAAACTTGTCAGGACACCCGCAACGTGAAAGCCGGTTTGCTGGCCATCGACCGTCTCGGTCGCGAGCTCGAGTACATCATTCCCACCATGGTTTCCGGGACGGTGGAAATGACCGGCACCATGCTTGCCGGTCAGACCGCTGACGCCTTCTACACCTCCATCTCCCACGCCCAGCTGCTCTCCATAGGCTTGAACTGTGCGACCGGTCCCGAGTTCATGACCGACCATGTCCGGTCACTGCATGAGCTGTCTGCCACTCGCGTCTCCTGCTACCCGAACGCCGGTCTACCCGATGCCGAAACGAGCCAGTACCTGGAAACTCCTGGGACGCTCGCAGCGCAACTGGAGCGTTTCGTCAACAATGGCTGGCTGAACATCGTCGGCGGCTGTTGCGGGACACGGCCCGATCACATCAAAGCCATCGCACAAATGGCCGAAGGCAAGAAACCTCGCGCCCTGGAAAAACCCAGCCATCGGGCCTACTTTTCGGGCATCGATCTGGTCGAAGCCGACGATAGCAATCGTCCGCTGATCGTCGGTGAACGTACCAACGTCATCGGCTCTCGCCTCTTCAAAAAAATGATTGCCGACGAGAAGTGGGAAGAGGCCACCGAAATCGCTCGCTGGCAGGTGCGCAATGGCGCCCACGTTATCGACGTTTGTCTGCAATCGAGCGATCGCGACGAACTGAACGACATCCCGCCGTTCTATGAAAAATTAATCCGCAAAATTAAAGCCCCGGTGATGATCGACACCACCGATGTGGCGTCACTCGAACTGTCCCTTACCTATTGCCAAGGCAAGAGCATCATCAACTCCATTAACCTCGAAGACGGCGAGGAAAAGTTCGAGCGTGTCTGCCCGCTCGCTCGCGCTTACGGTGCTGCGCTTGTTGTCGGCTGTATCGACGAAGATCCGCTTCAGGCACAAGCTTTCACACGCGAGCGGAAACTGGCTGTTGCGGAGCGCTCTGTCCAGATCTTGACGACAAAATACGGCATTGCGCCCGAAGACATCATCATCGATCCGCTGGTCTTCCCTTGTGCCACAGGCGACGAGAATTACATCGGTGGGGCAGTCGAAACAATTGAATCAATCCGCATCATCAAGCAGCAGATCCCGTACGTCAAAACAGTCCTCGGCATCTCCAATATCTCCTTCGGACTGCCAGCCGCTGCCCGCGAAATCGTTAACTCGGTCTTTCTCTATCACTGCACCAAAGCGGGACTTGATCTCGCCATCGTCAATGCCGAGAAGCTGGAACGTTTTGCGAGTATCCCCGAGGAAGAACGCCGGCTGACTGAGGCGCTCCTCTTTAATACTCCACCTGTAAACGTTCCGACGGATCATCCTAACTCTCACTTTTTAGATGCAGTACCTACTGATTGGCGTGCGCAATCCAGAGACCAAAAAATAGCGGTCAATCAGTTCCACATCGCAGCCGTATCCGAACATTTTCGGGGTGCCTCCAGCAGGCAAAAGAAAAAGACCTCGGATCTGCCTTTGGACGGACGTCTGGCTAACTACATTGTCGAAGGCACAAAAGACGGGCTAATTCCCGATCTTGACCTCAAGCTCGCCGAAGGCGCTGCGCCACTCGATATCGTTAACGGGCCGCTGATGACCGGCATGTCTGAAGTCGGCCGCCTGTTCAACAACAACGAGCTGATCGTTGCCGAGGTACTTCAATCCGCCGAGGCCATGAAAGCTGCAGTGAGCCATCTGGAGCAGTTCATGGAGAAATCGGATACGGCGGCGCGCGGCAAAATAGTCCTGGCTACGGTAAAAGGCGATGTTCACGACATAGGTAAGAATCTGGTCGAAATTATCCTGAGCAATAACGGTTACGACGTCGTGAACCTGGGCATTAAAGTCCCTCCAGAAGAATTGATCAAGGCCTTCCAGCACCACAAGCCCGACGCCATCGGTCTGTCCGGCCTGCTCGTCAAAAGCGCTCAGCAGATGGTCACCACTGCGGGTGATCTGAAGGTTGCCGGTATTAACGTTCCATTGCTGGTCGGAGGCGCAGCCTTATCCGAAAAGTTCACCAAAACAAAAATTGCCCCTAGCTACGCCGCTCCCACCTTCTATGCGAAAGACGCCATGACGGGACTGCGGCTGATGAATGAAATTATGAATCCCGAATCGCGGACCCAGGTGCTAGCCGAGCACGTGTTCGCCTACGCCCCTGTCGAACCGGTCGTCCTCGAACCGGTCGAGATTCCTTCCGGTGACCGTCGCAGCCCCAAGGTACACACCGATCTTGAAATCCCGGCTGCTCCCTACACAAACCGTCGAGTGCGCACCCTGCCCAACATTACTGAGATCTGGAGCTACATCAACCCGAACATGCTCTATGGCCGCCATCTCGGCTTCAAAGGCAAAGGCGGTTTCGATCGGTGTTTAGCCTCCCGCGATCCCAAGGCGCTTGAACTGTTCCACAATGTCGAAGAAGTAAAGCTCGAAGGGGCCCAGTTCATGAAGGTCCGTGCTGTCTGGCAGTTCTTCGAAGTCGAGCGCGACGGCAACACCCTGCATCTCTTTCAACCCGGATCGAGCACCCCTATCGAGAGCTTGCACTTTGGGCGTCAAGCCAAATCAGATGGTCTTTGTCTCAGCGACTACGCGCTTGATCCTAAAGATGGAGTACGCGATCACATTGCCCTGTTTGTGGTCACCGCAGGCGAAAGCGTCATCAAGTATTCCGAGCGTGCCAAGCTCGCCGGCGAGTACTTCAAAGCGCATGCACTGCAAGCCATCGGCATTGAAACGGCCGAAGCCGCGGCCGAGTGGTTGCACCGCCGCATTCGCGATGACTGGGGTTTCCCCGATCCGCCCACGACCACTATGCAGGACCGCTTCACCTCCCGCTATCGCGGCAAGCGCTACAGCTTCGGCTATCCGGCCTGCCCCAACCTGGAGGACCAGGCAAAACTCTGGCGGCTCCTGAACCCGGACGAGATCGGCGTTCAACTCACAGAAGGCTTCATGATGGAACCCGAAGCAAGCGTGTCAGCCATGGTCTTCCATCACCCGGACTGCGCTTACTTCAGCGCCGCCGAAGAAACTGAAGCAGCTTAGCCTACGACTGCTGACTCTGTCTCCTTACGCTACTGCACTCTCCCGGTCATCTTACGAATGAACGCCACTTCCGTCGGTTTGTACGGCGTTCCGTTCATGTGAAAGATGTCGTGAAACCAGATAGCAGGCGCGCGGTAAACATACGGCTGCTGCCACGAATCCCACCGCAAGAACTGCTGTGTTTTCCCGGCTTCGATCCCCCAGTTTAGCGCTGCCACCTTGTTTGCCCTGGCAATCGGCAGAATACCCTCAAACGTACTCTTGACTCCTCGCGCCATGTATTCCGTGCAAATCAGCGGACGCCCATATTGTTTGAGCGACTTCATCTTCGCCTCAAATTCTGCCGGTGGTCCATAGTTGTGGAACGACACCACGTCTGAAAGCTCCAGCTGCACTTTGGCCATCCCATCAAGTTTCGCCGGATTCGACCAGTCACCCTCCCAGACTCCGCTGGTCAATGGCTGACTCGGGGATGTCGAACGGGCCCACTCAAATACTTTCGGCAACAGCGCCAGTACCAACCCCACCTTATTCGGCGGCTCGAGCTTGCCATAGCTCGATTCGTTCTTGTTGCTCGGCTCATTCCAGGTATCCCAAGCCAGTACCCGCTGATCTTTACCGAATGCGCCAACAACGCCTTTGACGTAAGCTTCCAGTCGCCCGGATTGCTCTGGATCTTCCAGCGCCTTTGCGCCAGGACTCTGCACCCACCCTGAATTGTGCACCCCAGGCGTGGGTTTGTGCTGTGTGCCCAGCTTTGGGTTCGGATCCCAGCACGAATCGAAAAGCACCAGGATCGGGCGGATATGGTGCTTGTCCGCAATCGTGAGGAATGTATCGATGCGCTTCTTGAATCCCTCTGCATCCTGCTCCCAGGGAAGGTCATGGAGGAACACTCGCATGGTGTTCATCCCTAGTCCTTCAGCCCAGCCCAACTCGGTATTAATGCGGCGCGGGTCAAAGGTATTCGCCTGCCACATCTCTAACTCGTTAATCGCGTCTGCGGGAATGTAGTTGCTGCCAACCAGCCAAGGTTCGCCTGCATACCACTTGTTAGCCGCTTCTTTTGTCCACCTGGTCTGGGCAGACAGTCCAGACGTCAATAGCGAGAGCGCCAGGACCACTGCCCGCAAAGAATTCGAAATCCGTGCTCGTTGCTTCACCACGATACAGACTATCGCACCGGCTCAGATCGGCGTTCTAAGCTGTATCTGTGCGCACACTCGCTGCCGCTTCACTCGCCTGCGCTCTTGTTATTGCTCAAGCTCAAGGGCAGACCCCGCCCGCTTCCCCAAGTCTTGCCACCTTCACCAATCCGCTTCTCCCTGGAGGCCCCGATCCCTGGGTCATCTTCCACGACGGCTTCTACTATTACATGAACACCACAGGCGGCAATCTGATTATCTGGAAGACCCGCAGTATCGGCGACTTGAAAACAGCGCCGCAGAAGATTGTCTGGACCCGTCCCCTGAATGGCCCAGCCTCGAACGAGGTCTGGGCGCCCGAACTTCATTACTTAGAAAACAAGTGGTACATCTACTTCACCGCCGACGCCGGCAACAATCGGAGCCACCGCGTATGGGTGCTCGAGAATCCTTCCGCCGATCCGACTGAGGGCGACTGGACCATGAAAGGCAAACTCTCCGACCGCGGCGACCACTGGGCCATTGATCCCTCAGTCTTCGAGGATCAGGGCAAACTTTATCTCATCTGGTCCGGTTGGCCCGATGATGAAGACGGTGAGCAGGACATTTACATCGCCAGCCTCAAAAATCCCTGGACCATGGAAAGCCGTCGGGTGCTGCTCAGCAAGCCAAAGTATCGTTGGGAAAAATACAACGACCTTGCCGGGCAGAGCAAGCCTGACATTACCGTGAACGAAGGTCCCGAAATGCTCAAGCACGGCGATAAGCTGTTTCTTGTTTACTCGGCGAGCGCCTGCTGGTCAGACCATTACGAGCTCGGCTTGCTCACGGCTGTCGAAGGATCCAATCTCCTCAAAAAATCCTCCTGGAAGAAAAGCCCGAATCCTGTCTTCGTCGAATCGCCCCAAGCGAAAGCCTTCGGTCCTGGCCACAACGGGTTTTTCCGATCACCCGACGGCAAACAGGATTGGATCATCTATCACGCGAATCCCGGTCCGAACCAGGATTGCGGGCTCAACAGGTCGCCTCGCGCGCAACCATTTACTTGGAACAGCGACGGCACCCCTCATTTTGGAGAGCCAGTCGCGATTGATCAGCCTATTGAACGACCTTCTGGAGAGGTGAGGTAATTAGTGACAGCCCAAGAGAAAGGCTTAACAAACCAAAGGGGACTAATCCATCTGCAGAGTAATTACCCGTTCTCAGAAACGGTACGGCGGCTCGAGTCCGCCCTCGAAGAGAAAGGCGTTCAGATATTCTGCCTTGTCGACCATTGCGGGGAGGCGGCCAAAGTCGGTCTCGCGATGCAACCGGCGCTGTTGTTCATATTCGGCAATCCAAAAGCTGGGACTCCTCTGATGATCGAGTCTCCAACCCTGGCCCTCGACTTACCCTTCAAGGCACTTGTTTGGGAAAATGCGGAGCATGCGGTATGGCTGACATACAACAGTACTGAATACCTGCGGCAAAAACACGGCCTTTCTAGTGGTGCTCCGGCCCTGCTTGCCATCGAGCACTTACTTCATCAGGTAACAGGGCCTCAAGCGCCGTAACCAATTCGCTTTTGTGCGACGTGAATTGCCGGTAGATCCGGAAACCCTAACGCAAACTTCTCGCGTCTGAAACAGTCGTCTGACATCGCGACCTATCCTGAAGATAGGGAAACGCAGTCATCCTCAGCTTGGCAGCGCCGTACGGCACCAGAGTGAGCCTCTGCACCGGGTCGCTCGAACTGACTGGACTTGCTGGCACTGGCCCCGCCGAGTTTTCCTGTGTCGACCACTGGGCATCCCGCCGCCCCTTCACCTCGAGCGCAATGGCCGGATTCTTCACATCGAACGGTATCTCGCTCACCCCATGCTCAACGACGGTAGCCTCACACTCGCCGATTTCCACTGCATAGTTCCACGACTTTGCTGGCGTAATTTCCCAGTCTGCCGACTTCTGCGCGTAGTTCTTCACCGCTGCCCATTGGCCCCCCAGCGGCAGTGAAAATACCAGCGGACCGCGCTCGAAAACCGCGGCGTCGTGGAACCAGTGAGTCACGCGCGGGCTCATCTCAAAGGAAACCGTAACGCGATCTCCATCCTTCCAGGTGCGCCTCAACGAAAAAAAGGCTTTCTTCCAGTCACACCCAGTCTGACTGGCACCGGCCCCGTAGGGTTCGACGGAGCACCCCGAGCCCGTGAGCTGAAATGCTTTGCCATTCACCGTCACTGTCCCGCTTTTTGCCCATCCCGGCACGCGGATGATTAGAGGAAACATGGCAGCCTTCGTTGACTTCACCGTGAATTGCGCTTTCCCTCGGAACGGATACTCCGTTTCTTCATCCACGGTAACCTCAACTCCTCCCAAGCGCGTGTGTACCCGGCTCGGCGCATAGGCGGCAGTCACTAAACCGCCGTCCAGCGTGGCCATCCAGAGACTTGAAACAAATTTCGGCCACCCCTGATGAAGGTTGGCCGTGCAGCAGCCGAAGTTTGGCTCCAGGCCAAACAGGTTCGACTCCGGTCCGTTTGTCGACCACTGCCGATGTGCCCGCGTGCACGCAATCTGGTTGGGTTGCTGATCATACTGATGCGACCACATATCATCTGCAAGCGTTCCGGGCAACGCGTTGTAAGCGACCTTCTCCAGCCGGTCTGCCAACCGCGGATCACCCAAAACCGCAAATGCTTCTTCGAACGAAAACATGGTCTCGACCACTGCACAAAGTTCAATCCCTTGTGACGGATCAATACCAGCAAAATGTTCGTCCCCGCTGAACATTCCATTGGGCAGCCCGTGATACTTGTCGAGCATCGCCAATTGCTGGTCGATTCCGCCACGGTCCTGCGCGGCCCCGCTCAGCAGCCACCAGATCGGGGCAACTTTCAACGCCATCGCATTATTCACCCCGTGTGTCTGCATAGCCCGGTCCGGTGGTGGTCCGCTCCTTTGCAGTCCGAGCGATTCGCGCGTCTGTTTAGACGTATACGGGAAATGAGCGAATTCCCCCTCCCAATCGAAGCCCTGCTGATGTAGTAACCGGGCAAGCTTCAGCAGACTTGCATCACCAGTGCGGTTGTACAGCCAAAGGACCGAGAATACGTTGTCCTGCCAGCGGTATTTGCCCCAATCTTTCAGAGGACGGCCCGGCAGGTCGCGCAACTCATAAGCGAAATACTTCTCCATCAGCGGGACTACTCTGGTGTCCCCGGTTGCTTCCTGATATTGCGTAAGGACCTTCAGCATGACCATGCGCGGCCACCAGTCGTCATTACTCGGAGGTCCAATCTGGCCGCTTGCTTGCTGATGACTCAGCGTCCAGTCCACCCATTGCTTCGCTTTCCGTATCAATGCCGGGTCTTTCAATTCGTAGGCGAGTGGCAGCAACCCGTCAAGGTAATACGGTCCGCGCTCCCACGATTCCCCACTGCCGCCCAGCCATCCGCTATTCGGTCCAACGTCGTTCCAGAATTCATCCAGATGGCCTGTGAGCCCTGCCGCCTGAATCTCCAGCTGCTTCCGCAACCAGCCTTGAGGCTCAATGGCGCCCAGTGGAAGCGG
>CAXTMN010000038.1:20291-26478 GCA_964245395.1 uncultured Bryobacteraceae bacterium | reverse complement strand
AGGCATTCGGCTGCAGCGGAGTCCGATTGGCTACCACCGCGCCTCCACCAGTCTGCGATGCCGGGAGGGGTGCTGGTAAGGCTTGGGTTCCCGAGAGCAAAACGACCGTGCACGCAGACAGCAACAAAGGCTTGAACGGTTGGATCAAGGTAGACCCCTTTCAACTTCAGGCATTATCCTCCTCTGCGTTTGGGTGAGCTTGCGGTCGAGGGCTTGCCATTGACGGCAATGTTCTGCTGATCTGCCTGACCCGCACTCCTACGAGATGTTACTAAGTGCAGCTTGCCACCTATCGAATAGAATTCACCGTAATAACACACAGAATAATTTGTATTTATAGTTCCGAAAACTTAGTAATTTATAGCAAATTCTATGCTAACTTGGTCCCGGTCACGCTTGCTACTTACACTTTCCTTCCCCCTGACGTGATCAACCCCGAAAGGATGTTTCTATATCGCATGCTAGCTTTGTCTGCTCGCTTTGCTTTTCTGAATCGTTTCCTACTGCGGCCTTACTTCTTGGCCGGAATAAGCGCATTCTCGCTATATGCGGCCGACACCACGGTGCTCTTCGACCCCGCATCGTTAGCAACCGGGCCATTTCCCTCAAATATCTTGACCACGACCGACGCCACCCAGCACACCGGAATTCGAGTGAACTTACCCGCCTCTGCCGATACTTGTGTTTCTGCGAACAACCGTAGTGTCTGCAGTAGTCAGGCTCTGCTAAACAATCTGGATGGTTTTAGCGTGAACCCGCGTCTAATGGCCTGTTTCTCAGGCCCTGTTAGTGTCAGTACTTTGAGCGCTGCTATCACCATTCAGCGTGTCGGTTCTGATCAGTCGATCCCCATTAATCAGGTTCTCTTCGATCCAGTTAGCAACTGCGCCTTTGCCAAGCCCGATCACATTCTTGATCAACAGACCCAGTACATGCTTGTTGTTACTGACGCTCTGCACGATGCTGCCGGCAAGAAAGTTAAGGCAGACGATGCCTTCAAAGCCTGCCTCAAGGGAACGAACGCTTCTTGTTCAGCGATCAACAATGCTCTCAGCCAATCGGGCTCGAAAAAGAATGCCAATGCAGACATATTGGCTGCAACGGTCTTCACGACCATGAGCATTACTCCCTGGCTCGAAGGTGCCCGTGATTTTATTCACGCCAATGAGCCCCCTGTTGTGCTGCCGGCCGGACCGCAATCGGTTTTTTCCTTATCAACGCTTCAGTCAATTAACTGGAATCCTGCTCAGAGCGGGCTTGCTCCTCAACCGATTCCACTTAGCGTGTTATCCGATGTCGGAGAGGTCGCGTTCGGTTTGTACCTTTCGCCGAACTACATCAACCTAACCTCGGGCGTCATCACCACAACTCCCACTCAGCCCGTTCCCGTGCCGGGAGTTCCGGTTCCGTCCGGTACTCCTCCCGGCTTCATCCCCGTTTCTTACCATGTGTTTCTGCCAAAGCTTCCCGCCTTCTTAGAAGGAGGAAAGTATCCTGTGGCCATCTACGGGCATGGTCTGGGTGATTCGCAGTTCGGAGCGCCTACCTATATTGCGAATACTTTGGCGCAATACGGCATCGCGACGCTAGCGATCGAGGTGCAAGGGCAAGGCTATGGGCCAGCAAGTACGGTCACCTTGACAGACGCAAGCGGCACGCATACTGTGGCTACGCCTGGTCGAGGCATCCAGTTCGACCCCACCAAACCGATTGGACCCGCAGACGGATGCATTGCTCCCGGAGCAATCGCCGCCAGAGATTGCGGCCGGCAAACAGCTGTCGATCTCATTGCGCTTGTAACTGCTATGGGTAAGACGAACGGCCTCGGACTTAATCTCGATCCCAATCGGATCTACTACGTCGGCCAGTCCTTCGGCTCCACTTACGGAACCTTATTTCACGCCATCGAACCTGCCGTGAAAGCCGCTGTGATCAACGCAGGCGGAGGCACTTCCACCGATGTAGCGCGTCTCGCTATAACGGCCCGCCCCTTAGCTGTCGAGTATCTTGCGCCGCTTGGCCTGCTGAACGTTGCCAACGGCCAAGCTCCCCAAGAAGCTTATTTCCATTTTGCTCCAGTTGAGTACTTCAACGACGAGTACGTCTTCCGTGACGAGCCGCCCGTCACCAGCACCATCCCGAGCGCCTTGCCCGTCCAGGCGGCGCTCGAGGCAGTTGATTGGTTGGGTATGCTCGGCGACCCGCTCAGTTTCGCGCCCCATCTGAAAGTTGAGCCCCTGCCGGGGGTGCCCGCAAAATCCACTCTCTTCCAATTCGCTTACGGAGATCTCGAAATTCCGAATCCGACCGAGTCTGCCCTCATCCGGGCTGCCGATGCTCAGGATACGTCATGGTTCCTGCGTTTCGATATCGCCGCTGCTGCCTATCCGAATCTTCTCACCGCTACCTTCCCGGCCGGCAATACCTTCCCGAGCCTTCCTCACGCGATCCTTAGCAATCCCGACATTTTCAATCCAGCGATTCCCGCTCAAACCTCACTCGCTCTTGCCGAACAACAGCAAACCGCCGGCTACTTTGCCCTTGGTGGCTATTTCATTCCAGACCCCAACCTCTTTCTGATTGGCGGTCCGTTTGGATGGACGAGAGTATTCGAAATCCCACAAACCTTGCCCGAAAGTCTCAATTACCTTCAGTTCAAGCCGTAAGTGCGCCAGAAAGGACTGACTTACTTAGTTTGTTGCTGTATTGATCACATCGAAGACCCCAGCCGGGGATAAAACCTTACTGAACTCTAGCAACTAAGTAGCCTGTTAGCCTTGCTGGCTTAGAACGAACCTTTACCGGATGATCGAAAAAGCCGGCGATTCAACCGGAACTCTTCCTGGCATTTCCAGTTCCGGCATTGGTTTCGCTTGGAAGAGTTTCCGGCATGGAACGGCAATTAACCGGGAGATCAGGTTGGCGCGGTTCTTGCGTGCACTATCACTGCTGATTCCGGTTTTGGCATACATCTGCCGGTAGAGTTTTGAGATAAAGACAAAAGCCAGTCGTCCGCGAATAGACCGGACGCAATCGGAGCGTTTCCACACGTTACTCCAATCGTAGAAGCGGTCCCACACCCCTTGTGTTCGTTCGCGAATCTCGTCCGCACTCATACTCGGATGTGGCGTAAACATCTTGGGCCGTTTATGCGCGGGAATCAGCCAGTAGCGTGTGATAGGAATTCCGTCCACCATGGTTGGATTGGCTTGCTCGGCTTTCTCCCAACGCTCAAAATCAACTGTGCCCGGAAAAGGCGTCATCATCACAAATTGCGCAAACGTGACCCCGGCTTTCTGCGCGAGGGCCGCGGTAGCTTCAAAGGTGTCCGGCTTGTCCGTGGGAAGGCCGAAGATGAAGGAACCGAGGACATGAATGCCGTGTTTCCGAAAGGTCTGCAACTGATTAACCAGGTTGTCGCCCGAAAGATTGAAGTCCTTGTAGACAGCTTTCAGACCTTCCGCCGTAACCGCTTCCACCCCAACCAACGCTCCCTTGATGCGGGCTTTGCGCATCGCTTCTAGAAATTCGCTGTCCTCGGCGGCCTCCATGGTGATTTGCGTGTAGAACACCATATCGTTCGGCAGTTCAGCAAGGCGGGCCATAAGAGTAAAACGCTCCGCTCGTGTCGCCTGCAGCTGTGCGAGACGAGCCGGATTGCCCTGCCGCTCGGCCAGTTTCAAATCGGTCAGGGTAACAGGATAGAAGTTGTCGTCGGCTAGGGCAATAAAGCGGAAACCCTTCCGCCGGAGTTGCACAATCTCTTCGATAACGCCGTCCGACATACGCTGGCGAGGCTTCTGTCCGTCCGTTCGCCAGACCGAGCAAAATGAGCAATGCTTCGCGCAGCCCCGAACCGTCTGCACAGACGCCCACATATAGCGCCCCTCCGGCATGAGGTCCCAGCGCGCAGGCAGGAATCGGTCCGCGTCAATGCGGCCCCCTTCATACAAGGGCTGCGGATTGTTGTTAACGCAGTTGCTGACCGCCGCGGCCCAGACCACATCGCCGTCGCCTTTTACGACCGAGTGAGCGCCTCCGAGCTCCATCGCTTCTTCGGGATACAACGTGGCGTGGATGCCGCCGTAAATCACCCAGGCGCCGCGCTCCCGTGCAAGCTTGCCCACCTGATATCCGCGCAGCGCGTTTCCCGTGTGGATGCCAATACCGACTACATCGCCCGGCTCGATCGCTGCGGGGTCAAGCTGTTCCAAAGTCTCATCGCAGATTTGCGGATTGCCATAGGCGGCCGGTGTGGCGGAGGCCAGCACATACAGCCACCGGGGAGTAATCACGGCGGTTCCGAATGCTACATCGCTTGGGTTTATAAGATGTACGGTCATGGTGCGCATCCTTCAGGTGCGGCTTGCCTCAGCTTCACAACAGAAGCGAAGACACAATTCCTCTTTAGCAGCAGCGATAGCTGGACTTAGTAAATAAGAAGACTTAGCTATGAGGGAACTTTCGTTGGGAAGAGTGTCTGCTGGGCCCTTTGATAGTACACGAACAAATACGAGAGGCACTCATTCCCGCGCTCCGCAGTAGCACCATGGGCTGCGCCCGGGTGCGCCTACCGATTACCGGCGCTACCCAACTCGGAGAGAGATAACAAGCGACTCAACTCCACTAGCTGGGGTACAGGAGCCACATTGGCCGAGATCGTCAAGCTACCTGGGACTTCATTTACGCTGAAGCTCAAACACTTCACCGTTTCCACCTAGTTCTCGTGAAAAGAGAAGAACTTTGTCGAAATCAAAATTGAATGTCCATTTAGCTATGTCCTGCGGAGTTGCGTACACTTGTCCTGGTCCCATAGACTGATCGTTGATAATCAGTAGCCACACTACAGGTGCCGAGATCCGGTAGTCGGAAAGCTTCGAATTCTTTTCGGAAATCCGAGTTGCGATCGATTGTTCGGAAGCTAATTCTGTAGTGAATCCTTTCCCGCTTGTCCAAGATCCTGTAGCATCTGTGTCGGGCAGAGGATCAAGTATGTCGATGTAACAGTAGCCTTCTGGAAGCTCCCTCGAATCAAACTCAACTTCTCGGATCCCTCGATGTGTCTGCACAAACTGAACTAGCGACTTCCTTAAGTCATCGGAACTCATGTCAACGGCATTCGGCCCGAAGGCAATGTCAACGTCTACAGGTTCGGCATCCGCGGATTTGTTGTAGATTTCTTTTGCCCTATCAACAACTTTTGCCAGCCTTTCAGCTTCGCCCAGTGCTTCTGCTAGGGACAACTGCGTTACTTCAATACCAATCGTTCCTTCGCTGCTGTGCAGTCGAAAATCGGGTCGCTCGGAGGGGACGAGCTCACCTGACGGAAACAGCGAACACATCTTTCGAGCCTCCTCCGTATAGCTCTGCTCGATCTGCTTCTTGGTTAGTAGTGTGGCTGTTGTGCTCACGTCCAGGTCAAACCTCTTGTCGAAAGTCACATCTATCTTCCCGCCGTCACTCGATCATGCCTCGGAGCGACCGCCGCGTAATGATGTTCAGCCGGCGCCCCGAAGGTCGCATCCAAAGCCCAATCCCTCAGCACCCGCAGGCGCTGCGACATCAACGGCATCTTAGCGATATACACCGCACGCCACATGGCCCAGGCAATAAACCCAGAAAAATTGTATCCGTAAACACGAGCAACCCCGCGCCGCCGTCCCACGATTGCCAGCTCACCAATTGGCGTGTATTGGAACGGCATCGGCGCTTCGCCCTTCAAACTCCGGACGATGTTCTGCCCCAGGTGTTTGCCTTCTCGTGTCGCGTTCTGAGCCGTGGGTGCGTAGTTGCCCTTTTTGCCCGGCTCCGGAATCTCCGCGCAGTCGCCGGTTGCCCACGTATGCTCATAGCCGGGCAGGGCGAAGCACGAATCGACCTGCAAGCCTTTGCTCTTCCCTGTCGCTGCACCCAGCTTGCCCACTAGCTCGTTTGCTTCTACTCCTGCAGTCCAGATAAACGTCCGGGCTCGAACTTTCTCTCCACCCGAAAGCTCAATCTCGTCTCCGTTTACGCTCTTAATTCCGGTTTTCAGGCGAACTTCGATTCCCGCCTTTTCCAACTCTTTCTGCGCATAAGTTGCTAGGTCTTCGGTCACCTCACTCATCAATCGGTCGAGTGGCTCGGCGATGATCATGCGGATCTCTTTAACATCCAGATCCGCATGCCTTGCAGCGTTCTCGCGCAC
>CAXTMN010000038.1:0-20281 GCA_964245395.1 uncultured Bryobacteraceae bacterium | reverse complement strand
TGTGTATCCACCTCCGGCCACCACGAACGTCAGCATCGCTGCGCGTTCAGCCGGGTCCGGCGCCTGGCTTGCCCCCTTTACCAGTGCAAGCGCAGAGTCTCTGATCTTCTCCGCGTCGTCCAGAGTCTTTACCGTAATGGCGCGGTCCTCGGCGCCTGGAATTTGGTGGAAATTGGAAGTAGCACCGAGAGTCAGAACAAGTATGTCGGCGCGTAGCGGTTTCGCTTGCGGTTCCCCGAATGTAACGGTTCGCGATCGGAGGTCCACATTTTTCACCGTTCCCTTTACTATCTGAATCCGCTTCGAAAGCGAACTCAACGGGACAGTAATGTGGTGGGGCTCTACCTTCCCACCTACCGCCTCGGTCAACATCGGCGTAAAAAGTAGATAATCATGCTCGTCTACAAGGACAATCTGGCCGTTGTCAGACCCCGGCAGCAGTCTCGCTAGTTCCTGACCCGCCGCTACCCCGGCGAATCCTGCCCCGAGGATTACCACCCGCTTTCCTGTCGCCAGGCCCGAGTTCAGACGGCGCGGCCTTCCTTTGGACGGTCTGGCTAACGTCCAAACCACAGCAGCCAGTCCCAAACCGGCTAATTTCCACATCTTCATACTCTTTGTTGATGCCCGATGAAGACGAAAAGAACGAGTCATTTCCCTGAGACTTTTCCGGTATAAGAGGCACTCTAGCGTGTACGTTTATGAAGTTGCGTTACCGCGTCCTGCTGGCTTCTGTCCCGGTCTCTCTAGCTCTTCTGATCGGGTCCGCGCCTTCGTGGCCTTCGGCCGCCGGGGTGGAGGTGCCTCTTCAACTGAGCGGATTCATTTCGGGCGTCCTCCTGACGGCCGCGTTACTTTTGGTCACCGGTCTTCCGTCGTTCGCCGCCGCCCCTCGGAGCACGGCCGACATTCCTCAAGACCAGGCCTTCCTTGGGAACCTGATCAGAGCCACCGCGGAACTGGAAGCGCAGGAAGCGGAAGCGGGAACTTCGCGAACGGAGAAAGACGGCGACAGACGACCGCTGCAGAACAGCACTGATGCTGCCCACCAGTCGGCTACCGGGCACTTGCAGGTTCAAAATCTGCAGAATGAAATAGATCGGCTTCAGCTGATCCTCGACTCAGCAACCGGCCTTGCTGTGATGGCCTTCGACGACGCCGGCGTTGTTACCTTCTTCAATACTGGAGCCGAACGGATGTTCGGTTATCTGGCAGGTGAAGTCACCGGCCTCGCCAATGTGGAATGGTTCATCGAGGGAGAAGAGTTGAGCCGCCGGCGCGAAGGGGCAGCCGACAGACTCGGTCGCCCGGCCTCTCCGATCGAGGGTCTTGCCGAGGTGCTTCGCTATAGAAATGAAGATGAAACCACTATTACCTACCTCCATAAAGCCGGGAACCGCTTCACTGGGCAAGTCTCGCTGTCGCGGCTTCGTGACTCGACCGGCGTTAGCAGCGGCCTCTTGGCTGTTTCCCGCGACGTGACCAGGCTTAGCTATAAGGTTCCAGGGAGGAAAACGACGCTTGCGGCTTCGGCAAACAGCCGGCGCAGTCGTGTTTCACCTGCCCCTGCGCCAGTCAGTGCCGATCAACTTTTCTTGCAAGATCACCTGGAACGTTTCGGCAAGGAAGACCCGGAACTCGCTCGGAACCTGGCCCACAGCTTCCTAAACGATTCCCCCGTCGCATTTGAACGCCTGATTGCCACGGTACTCTCTCAACGGTGGGCCGAAGCCGGTGATGCCGTGCGGGAATTACGCTCTGGCGCCTGTCGCATGCTCGTTCCCGAACTGGATCTTTACTTAAAGCAAATTGAGAATTCTTTGCTGAATGAGACACCAAATTCAGACGATGTTCCCATCGAGCCCGCGTTTGCCCTCTACCAGCTTGCTCGAGCCGTAACACGCGACTGGTTGGGCCTTGGCAACTCTGACGGAGGCACCCCCGAGTCTCCATCGTGCCTCGATTCTCCCAGCCATCGTCACTATGCCGATTGCTGAGTCTATATAATCAAGCAGAAATAAGCCGGAATTGCATCTATAATTTGCGAGTCCGAGCCGATAAGCAACTTGGGCTTCTTGAATGTTAAGACACGCATACAGGTTACGGTTCCGCGATCAGATACTCCTGGCAGCTTCCATACCGGCAGTAGCCCTACTGGTTAGCGTCGGGTCAATCTGGCCGCTGCAGAATGCTTTCGCTGCTGCGCAAGGCTCCCTGACCCAGACCCTGGCTGTGCTCTGTGTTGTCAACGTCGCTGCGGTTCTCGGTGCTCTTCTCTGCTCTGTGGCCGTAGCCGTCACCGTTCGAAAAAGTTTCATTGCCCGCCTGAACGGGCTGGTAAAGGTTGCCGAGTCTTACTCTACCGTTGCGGGCTCGCACTTTTCAGCATCAGCTAAAAGCGTCACAGCCGAGCTCGAAAAGGACCCGTGGTTTAATCGCGACGAGATTGGCGTACTGACTCACGCCTTTCTGCGAACCACCGCAGAGATTCGGCAGCGGGAAGCGGAGTCGGCAGCCTTGCTCGGCCGGTTCGAAAGAGCCCTGGAAAACGCTCAAGTCGGACTTTGGGAGCTGGATGTGAGCGCCGATTCGCTTAGCTTCGATTGCCATAATTCCGAGTCGCTCCGTACGATTGCACCGCAACAATCCTACTCCCTTCAGGAAACTAACTGGCCACTACATCCCGACAACAGAGCTGAATTTCTGGCGCGGGTTCAAACTTTTCTAACTGGAGATGTACCGAACCTTGAATTTGAAAATTGGGTTCGAACGGTAAATGATGGCTTCTGCCGGGTGCAAGGCGTTGGCCGAGCCACTAAATGGGATGCGGAAGGCCGGCCTATGCACGCGTTGGGCACCTTCCGGATCGTCACTGAAAGCCGATCGGTCAAAGATCAACTCCGCTCGCTGAACCACCAGCTTATGGCTCAGACCGCAGTAGCTGAGCTGGCCGGGGAATCAGGCGAAAACCTGGTGACAAGCATCGAACAAGGCGCTCTATACCGACGGAATTAACTGGAGGAGATCGGTCGGCTCCTGGATAAGGTAGTCAGGCGGATCGGCTTTGAAACCCTTCGGCTGAAAACCCCAGGCCACTCCGCAGCTCCGAACTCCCGCATTTCTCGCAGTCTGCACATCAACCGCGCTGTCTCCGACCATTAAGATATTCGCGAGCGCAACCCCAGCGTCTTGCCCGAGAGTCAAGATGCCAATCGGATCTGGTTTTTTTGCAGGTAAACTGTTGCCGCCGTATACCCGCAGAAAGAATCTCTCTAAATGAAGCGCTCGGACAATATCGAAGCTGATGCGCTCTGGCTTATTCGTTAAAATTGCTTGCGAATCACCCCGGTCTGCCAGGCGCGTGATCAGCTCACAGATTCCTGGGTATGGCTTCGTATTTTCAAGTGCATGCTCCCGGTAGTACTGCAGAAAGAACCGGTGTGCCTCCTGTATCTGAGCCTCGGGGGTGCCCGGTCCCATTGCTCGCCGGACCAGCATCTCGGCGCCGTTTCCCACATACGAAGAGATCAGAGCGGAATTGAGCGGCGCCAACCCAAACTCCCTGCGTGTGGCATTGGTCGAAATGGCCAAGTCGGTACTTGAATCAATCAGCGTTCCATCCAGGTCGAAGATGATCAGCAAAGCACTCCCTCAAACAGCACGGGTTCCTCGTGTCTGGGAAGGCTTTATCCAGAACTGCCGCAGATTCTCCAACTGCTGCGTGAACGCGTCCTTTAATTCACGAGGCGCCAGGTCGGCCAGCCAAAGCGAAATGCCACTTGCGTACGGCAATACTCTTGATTGAGAAAGCACGGCCGGCATGGGAGACGGAGAGAAGGCTACTGCAATGTCCACCAGTGCCGCTATTACTACGGCGCCTCGTAAGAAGCCCGCCAGACCTCCCAGCAGATGGTTGAACCAGGAGAGGCCAATCCATTTGAATATGCTGGATAGCAAAGCAGCTATGAGCGCCCCTACAATCAACACCCCCACAAAAATGATGAGGAAGCCCAGGATATTGGCTACTGTCTCTGTACCCACCCAAGGCGAGATCTTCGTCGCTACCATTCTGTAGCACCAGAAGCCAGCCATCAGTCCCACCACCGTTGCGATCAGTCCCACGACGACACGGGCCAGACCCGACCGAAGACCGGCAACTGCAGACCAGACGAATATGACTGCCAGAAGAATGTCGAACCAGTTCAGAAAGGGCATCTAGGAAAGCGTTCGCCCGGCCAGGCGCTCAAACGCTTCCTGATACTTCTCGCTTGTTTTCCGGACTACCTCCTCCGGAAGCGCTGGTGCTGGCGGTCGCTTATTCCATTCTAAGGTCTCCAGATAGTCCCGGACAAACTGCTTATCGAAGGAGGGCTGTGCGCCGCCCGGTTTCCAGGTATCAGCAGGCCAGTATCGTGAAGAATCGGGAGTTAAGGCTTCGTCGGCCAAAGTCAGGTTGCCGTCGACAAAACCGAATTCAAACTTGCTGTCGGCCAGAATGATACCTCGCTCCCTGGCGTACAAAGACGCCCGGCTATATATCTCCAGCGTTACGTCGCGCAATGTCTCCGCCAGATCGCTTCCCAATTGGTTAGCGATGTGTTCAAAAGATACGTTCTGGTCATGTCCGGTTTGGGCCTTTGTGGCAGGCGTGAAGATTGCTTCCGGCAGACGGTCGCCATTCCGCAAGCCAGGCGGCAATACCATGCCGCAAACCGTACCTTGCTCTCGATACTCTTTCCAGCCCGAGCCCGCCAGATAACCGCGCGCCACGCACTCCACCTCGATCATCTGCGCTTTCCTGACCAGCATCGACCGGCCTCGGAGAACATCTGCATACTTTGTTAAAGAATCAGGAAAACGCTCCGTAGCAGCACTAATAAGGTGCGACGGGATGGTAGAGCTCAGGAACTCAAACCAGAAAAGAGACATCTGCGTCAGCACTTGCCCCTTACACGGAATGCCGCTGCCGAGAATGCAATCAAAGGCTGAGATCCGGTCTGTAGCAACAAACAGAAGCGCTTCGCCTGCATCATATAGATCCCGAACTTTACCTCGGGCTACCAGGGGCAGGGGGAGCGATGTCTCCAGGATGATCTCATTCCGGCACATGGTCTCCCTTAGTATCCCAACCTTCAGAAACTCGTTTTGAGATACATCTTGCCGATAAAATAAGACCGATGTTATTCACCTACCGCCTCGCCGTGTGCAACGAGCTGTTTCGAGGCGTCTCCTTCAGCGAAGTCTGCAAGCAAGTCCGCGCTCTGGGTTACGACGGACTCGAGATCGCACCGTTCACCCTTGCTGACGATCCAACCTCTCTATCAATTGGCCAGCGCCGGGAATATCGCGAGGCTATGGCAGGTGAAGGTTTGGAGTTCGTCGGCTTGCACTGGCTGCTTGCTGCACCTGAAGGCCTTCACGTCACGACCCCTGATGAACAACTGCGAGCCCGCTCCTGGGATTGCGTTGACCGGTTGATTGATCTGTGTGCCGACCTGGCTGGCTGCAAAGAAGAGGATAACGGCGTCCTTGTCTTTGGATCGCCCAAGCAACGTTCCACAACCGGCGGCATGACGCCCCGGGAAGCCAAAGATGTCCTGGCGCACGGGTTGGCGCATGCCGCCGCCAGGGCTGAAAGCCGCGAAGTGAAAATCCTGTTGGAAGCACTCTCGCCCGATCAGACCGACGTAGTCAATTGCCTGGGCGACGCGGTCAGCATCGTCAAATCCATCGGCAGCCGTGCCGTTCAGACGATGTTCGACACGCATAATGCTGTAGCGGAGAAAGTCTCACATGCCGAGTTGATCCGCCGCTATGCTCCCTACATCCAGCACGTTCACCTGAATGAAAACGATGGGCGCGAGCCTGGCACAGGGGATTACGATTTTGGTTCTCTCCTTACTGCTCTCGCGGAGATGAAATATAAAGGCTGGGTTTCCCTTGAAGTCTTTGATTTCAGCCGCGACCCCCAGCAGGTTGCCCGGCAATCTCTCAATCATCTGCAGACTTTTCTCCCGAACGCGGAACTATCAGCTTTATGAACCGTTACGTTGTCACCGGAGGAGCAGGATTCATCGGCTCCGCACTCGTTCGTGCGCTTCTCGCGGAGGGTCGTCGCGTCCACGTTATCGATAATCTTGCTACCGGCAATCTGGAGAATCTGGAGGAAGTAGCCGACCAGATTACCGTCCACGAATACGACTTGCGCCACTATGACCGGATCGCACCGGTCATTGCCGGCGCGCATCGCGTTTTTCATCTCGGCGCCTTGCCCTCGGTCCCCAAGTCTATCCTTCAACCCGTGCCCAGTCACGAGACCAATATCGACGGAACCTTCAATGTCTACCGGGCTGCGGCCGAAGGCAAAGCGGGCCGGGTGGTTTATGCCGCTTCATCGTCTGCTTATGGGGACACCGAAGTCCTGCCGAAAGTCGAAACCATGACGCCCAGGCCCAAGTCGCCCTATGCCGTTCAGAAGCTGCTCGGTGAATACTACGCCTCAACGTTCACCACCTGCTTTGGGCTCGAAACAGTTTCTCTCCGCTTCTTTAACGTTTTTGGACCCCGTCAGGATCCGACCAGCGTTTACTCCGGCGTTCTCTCCATCTTCTTGAATTGTCTGATTGAGCGCCGCAGCCCAACCATCTTCGGCGACGGCGAACAATCACGAGATTTCACCTATGTAGAAGATGTGGTGGGACTCCTGTTAAAAGCCTCTTCAGCGAATGGAGTTTCCGGTAAGGTCTTCAATGCCGGAAATGGAAACCGTTTTACTTTAAATCAAACCTGGCAGCTCCTTCAGAAGATTGAGGGCGTGGATATTCCTGCGCTCTATGGGCCGCCACGCTCGGGTGACGTCAAAGATTCACAGGCCGACACCACGGCAGCTCTTCGTGAGCTAGGTCACAGTCCGCGCTTCAGCTTTGAACAGGGCCTCCGGCTGACGCTCGACTGGTACCGGGCGGATCTGGCCCGCAAGAAAGCCGGCCGTCGTGCCGGGGCCAAGCTGGGCGTATAGGTAACTTATTTGTTTTCATCATTTACGCTGGGCGATGATGGCATATAACGTTGTGATGCCCTGGGGGAGTTCGTTTCGCAAAAACACGGATTCGGCACCCGGAGCGCTAATCCGGCTACGGACATCACTCTTCAGCAAGTCCATTCCGCTATCGTTCTGAATGCAGTGGGCCTCGACGATCGCGCCGGGAAGGGCGACGGGCTGATCAGCGACCAACCCGGTCGAAGCATTGGAGTTCGAACGGCAGACTGTGTTCCTCTGCTATTTTTCGATTGCCGGACCCACGCCGTCGCAGCAGTCCATGCCGGATGGCGGGGAACGGCAGCGGAGGTGGTCAAGCATGCCATCCAGCGCTTGGCTAGCGAGTTTGCAGTCGCTCCCGAAAACCTCTACGTAGCAATCGGCCCGTGCATACGACAGTGCTGTTATCAGGTCGGCGTCGACGTATATGCTAAATTCCTGCCGTGGTTCCCCGAAAAAACCGCCACTCCGTCCGTAACCCGTACACTGGATCTTGCCGAAGCGAACCGTCGTCAACTCGTCGAGTCGAAGGTCCCGCCCGGACAGATCTTCGATTGTGGCCGTTGTACCGCCTGCGAGCCGGAGCAGTTCGTTTCGTATCGCCGTGAGCCTCAAAATCCGTGGCGCATGCTTTCCTCCATCAGCCGTCTCTGATAAATCCCGCTGATCGGTTTTTGCGCGGAGGGCGTCCTACGTCGAGTACTAAAGGAGAGAACGAATGGATCGTAAAGCAAAAGCACAGTGGAAGGGTGATCTGAAGTCGGGCACTGGGACAATCTCGTCCACGAGCGGTGTCTTGTCGAATACGCCTTATTCCTTCCGCGACCGCTTCGAGAGCGGCACGGGGACAAATCCGGAGGAACTGCTTGCAGCGGCGCATGCTGCCTGCTTCTCCATGGCCCTTTCTCTCATGCTCCAGAACGAAGGACTGAAGGCCGACAGCATCGACACCAGTTGCACCATCACACTGGACAAAGAAGGTGATGGGTTCGCCATAAAAAAGAGCCATCTGGTGTTGAGCGCTAGAATACCCGGAGCCAGCGAGGACGCGTTTACTCGTGCTACGCAAGCGGCTAAAGAAGGTTGTCCCGTGTCCAAGCTTTATGACACAGAGATTACACTTGAGGCAAAATTAGAAAGCTAAAAAATTCTCACTCACTGCTTGACGTGATTCTGGCGCCGCTGAAGTTCGCAAATTATCTACTTATCTAGCGCGTTAACTATTAGGCCATGCCAAACTCATTCTGACCTTCCCCCGTCGCGACGCCGAAGCGGTTAGAGGCCTCGCCGATGAGAGTTTTCGGCAGCTTGAACACTGCTCGAAGCCACTACTCCTAATGGCATAGATATTGCTTTAGAAACAGTGTCGAGTCTGAATGAATCCGAACACCTCAATCCGGCAAGAAGGAACGCTCTCACGGGAGCTGACAATTCTGATAAGATTTGGGGACGGTAATGGCCGATCCCCTGCGGTTTGCGAATGCACGGTGATTCTTGCCTGTTCGCTGAAGAGAGATAGAGGTTAACGTTATGGCTCGAGAAAGCATACAAAAGAAGCTGACGCGGGTGCGCCCACCGCGCGTGCAGATTTCCTACGACGTGCAAGTGGGCGATGCGATTGAATTAAAAGAGCTCCCATTTGTGCTGGGAGTCTTGGGTGACTTTACCGGTCAGCCGACTGAACCGCTTGCCCGTCTGAAGGATCGGCGGTTTGTGGATGTTAATCCAGACAATTTCGACAGTGTGCTTGAAAGCATGCGGCCCCATCTGGCGTTTAGTGTTGAGAATAAGCTAAGCGAAGATGCCGATGCAGGCGATCTCAAGGTCAGCCTGAACTTTCGAACTCTGGAAGATTTCGAGCCCGAGCAGGTGGCCCGGCAGATTCGTCCGCTCCGCGAGCTGCTCGATCTGCGCGGCAAGTTGAGCGATCTTCGCGGTACTCTGCAGACCAACGAGAAATTGGATCAGGTCTTAATGGACGCAGTTTCCAATACCGAGAAGTTAGATAAGCTGCGTTCTGAAATGGGGCCCAAAGCTGAGGGTGAAGGAGAAAAGAAATGAGCGAACCACAATCGGCTTCTCCGTCCACTCTGACCAAAACGGCGACAGAACCGAGCCTACTTGATGAGATCGTAGAGCAAGGCCGCTTCGGAGAAGAGCCTTCTTCCCAGCAGCGCGGCAAAGATCTCATTAAAGAGTTCCTCGGCCAGGTGCTTGAGGGCGAAGTCACTGTCTCGCGTGATGCCGAGGCGATGATCAACTCTCGCATCGCCCAGATAGACCATCTCATTTCTCTTCAGCTGAACGAAGTGATGCATCATCCTTCGTTCCAGAAGCTCGAAGGTAGCTGGCGAGGTTTGCGCTATCTGCTGGACAGCTCCGAAACCTCGGTCATGATGAAGATTCGGGTCATGAATGTGTCGAAGAAGGAACTGCTGAAGGATCTTCAACGGGCAGCGGAATTTGACCAGAGTGCAACTTTCAAGAAAGTCTACGAAGACGAGTACGGTGTTTTTGGTGGCGAGCCTTTCGGTGCCCTGGTGGGCGATTACGAGTTCACCAAGCATCCCGAGGATATTGAGCTTCTTGAAAGGATGTCTCACGTAGCGGCAGCCGCGCATGCTCCGTTCTTGACCGCTGCAGGCCCTGAACTGCTGAACATGAGCAGCTTCACGGACATTGGCCAGGTTCGCGACATTGCCAAGATCTTCGATAACACCGAGTACGTCAAGTGGAAGAGTTTTCGCGAGAGCGAAGATTCGCGGTACGTGGGTTTATGCTTACCGCACATTCTCATGCGGCTGCCCTATGGTCGCGAAACGAAGCCAGTCGAAGGGTTTGATTTCGAAGAGAATGTGGATGGGACCGATCCCAAGAAATATCTCTGGGGCAACGCGGCGTATGCGCTCGGTGCGAAGTTGACTAATTCCTTTTCAGCCTTCGGCTGGTGTGCGTCGATCCGCGGCGTTGAGGGCGGTGGCTTGGTGGAAGGGCTTCCTGCTCACACCTTCCGTACTGACGAAGGGGACGTGGCGTTGAAGTGTCCCACCGAAATCGCCATTACCGACCGGCGCGAAAAGGAATTTGCCGATAACGGCTTTGTCCCGCTGGTTCACTGCAAAGGTACCGACTATGCAGCCTTTTTCAGTGTTCAATCGGCTCAAAAGCCTAAGCTGTATAACAAGGACGCTGCGAACTCAAACGCCCGGCTTTCTACTCAGCTGCCTTACATCCTTGCGGTTTCCCGCTTTGCTCATTTCATCAAGGCGATGATGCGGGATAAGATTGGCAGCTTTATGTCACGGTCGCAATGCGAACGTTTCCTCAACGACTGGATCAACACGTATGTTGTGGGCGACGATAACGCTTCTGCGGCTGTGAAAGCAAAGAATCCCCTCCGCGAAGCACGCGTGGAGGTGGTAGATGTGCCCGGCAAACCCGGAGCCTATCGTGCGGTTGCTTTCCTGCGGCCGCATTATCAGTTGGACGAACTCTCTGTTTCACTCCGTCTCGTCGCAGACCTCCCGCCTTCCGCGCGGTAGACTCCGACAGGCATTTACTAACCAATTAACCGGGTCACAAAACCCGTGCAGTCGAAGTGTGTTTATAAGGAGCTAATCATGGCAATCGAAATTTTCTTGAAATTAGACGGCATCAACGGCGAGTCCCAGAAAAAGGGCGCTGAGTCGTGGATCGAAATATTCAGTTTTAGCAACGGCGCGTCGAACCCCTCGAGCGTGGCGTTCGGTACCGGTAGCGGCGCCGGCAAAGTTGATCTGAGCAGCCTGAGCCTGCAGAAGCAGTTGGATGTGTCGTCACCCGACTTATTCCTGCACTGCTGCAATGGTACTCACGTTGCGACCGGTCAAATGATGGTCCGTGAAGCGACAGGGTCTGATACCACGCAGACTTACTTCCAGTACGACATGACGGAAGTGTTCATCGACAGCATCAGCTGGGGCGGTGCAGCAGGTGGCGGAAAGCCGTCCGAATCGCTGTCCGTTTCGGCCAAGTCGCTGCAGGTGACCTATACGCCGCAAAACGCCGACGGCTCGCTGGGCAGCAAGATCGTCAAGGGTTGGAACGTCACGACAAACAGCCAGATGTAAAATCAGGTCTGCATGGACCCTCAACAACTGCTTAAGGCCGGGAAGCTCACAGAAGCAATCTCGGCCTTAAGTTCCCAATTACGCGATAATCCGGCCGATGCTCGAGGCCGGACATTCCTCTTTGAGCTGTTGTGTTTTGCCGGCGAATACGATCGGGCTGAAAAGCAGTTGAATGTACTTGAACAGGAATCAAGTAAAGAATCGATGCTCGGCACACTGCAATACAGAGCGGCTCTGCACGCTGAGAAAACCCGGGTGGACATGTTCGATAAGAAGAGCTACCCGAAGCAGGTGCTGAACGGGCACTCGTCGGCTCCGGTCAGCGGTAAGCTGAACGGCCGTGAGTTCGAAAGTATATCGGACGCCGATAGCCGGTTTGGTGAGAAGCTCGAACTGTTTGCCGGCGGCGACTATATGTGGATTTCCTTTCACGACATCGCCACGTTGCGAATGGAGGCGCCCAAGCGTTTACGGGACCTGTTATGGGCCCCAGCAAAGCTCGTTACCGGACCTGATTTTCATTCACGCGATCTGGGAGAAATTCTTGTTCCCGTGATTTCGCCCGGCTCCTTTCAGCATTCATCCGATGAAGTACGCCTGGGCCGCGTGAGCGAATGGTGCGAAGACGAAGTGGGTGATATCGCTCCTTTCGGACAAAAAACCTTGCTGGTCGACGGGGATGAATTCCCCTTCCTTGAAATTCGCGAGTTGGAGATTTACTCTCAATTGACGGAAGCAACTATAGATTCCGCAGAGTAGGTCGCCTACAGCAAGGTTCTTCATGAGTGAAATCGAACGGTTCCTTGAGCCTATCGAGACTGCCCGTCCGGCTGGTCAGGATGTCAGATATGTCCTTCACGACAAGATAAAAGAAGCGCGCCGCCAGGAGGGTGTGGGCCCGATGGGCGCCTGGGAGCGGGAAGCGAAAACGGCCGATTACAAACAGGTGATCAAGCTTGCCGAAAGTGCGCTGCTCAAGACCAGCAAAGATTTGTGGCTGGCCGCCTGGTTAACAGAAGCTTGGACGTACGAGTACGAAATTCCCGGACTGACTTCAGGACTTCAGCTCTTACATGGGCTGGTCGATCGCTTTTGGGATTACGTGTATCCGGAGCTCGATGAGGGTGACGCTGAGATGCGCGCCACTCCGCTCGAATGGGTCGGGTCGTACTTCGACCCGGCGAAAGGGTCATCTCCCATTTTCGCCCTACGTAGTGTCGGACTGACCAAAAGTGGATACAGCTGGTTTGTCTATCAGGAGTCGCGTCGAATCGGCTTCGAGACAGAGGTAAAGGGCAACGACGCGCGAAAGAAAGCTCGCGAACTGGCGCTCAAGGAAGGAAAGATAGCGCCCGAAGAGTTTGACAAAGACTTTGAAGGGACACCGAAGCAGCTCTACCGCGACTTAGAGCGTGAAGGCAAGGTGGCTTTGGAGACCCTGCATGGTCTTGACGAAATATGCCGCGAGAAGTTCGGCGATGTCGCGCCGTCGTTCAATCTGTTGCGAACAGCGCTCGACGAGTTGGCCAATTCGGTGCACATCCTGCTGCAGAAGAAGCTGGAGAAAGATCCAGATCCTCCTCCCGCTGTGGCCGAGCAGGTTGTTCCAGAGGCGCCCGTTGCCGACAATTCCCTTCCAATTGACGCTTCTGGCCAAGGGAAAAACGGTACGGCAGCGCTGCCGGTTCAATCCTTTCATCTCTCAAACGGTCCTATTGGAAGTACGGAAGAGGCCGTGCAGTTAGCGCTTGCAGCGGCGAACTACTTGCGGCAGCACAGCCCTGCAAGTCCGGTTTCCTATTCCCTCTTACGCGCGCTTCGATGGGGTGAAGTTCGCGCTTCTGGAGCAAGCCTGCCTGCCGTTTTGCCTGCCCCGTCTTCGGAAGTGAGAGTTCATCTAAAGGCGGCCGCTGCGGCCGGAAATTGGAAGTCAGTGCTGGACATAGCTGAGATGGCAATGAGCAGCGAAACCGGACGTGGCTGGCTCGATCTGCAACGATACGTCATTCGCGCTTGTGAGCAGCTTGGCTATGCAGAGGTCGCAAAAGCTCTCCGGTCATACCTGAAAGCATTTTTGACAGACTATCCTCAGCTTCCCAACGCCTTGTTAAGTGACGACACAGGCGCGGCAAACCCCGAAACCTCGGCTTGGCTGAAGCAAGAGGCATTGATCAGCGAGGAAGCTGGCAAGCCCGATGCCAAGAAATAGACATGATGTCCCGATCACGCTTTCCGTGCTCGATCGGCTGATCGATGACGATATAAGAAAGTTCGGTGAACTGCACCTGACCAGATCGCAATCGATGAGGAAGCTCAGAGATGCGGTTCGTCGCGACCTAGAGTGGTTATTGAACACCCGCCAGCCAGTGTCGCCAGCAGCTCAGGGCACAGAAGTATACGATTCTTTGTACATGTATGGTTTGCCGGACATTACTTCTATCGGAGTGCGCAGCATCCGTGACCGTCAAGCACTTACGCAGGTGATTCAAGCAACGGTATCCAAGTTTGAGCCTCGTATTGCGAATGTGCGTGTCAGTCTAGTGAGCGGGACGGAGGAAAAAACCCCCAGTCTGCACTTTGTGATTGAGGGACTCTTGCGCGTTTACCCAGATCCGGAGCACGTAAGTTTTAACGGCACTCTCGAACTCTCCAGCGGAGAATACAAAGTGCGGGGAGAAGCCGGTGCGCGATGAGCTTCTAGATTATTACGAAGGCGAACTGTCTTACCTGCGCAAGCTGGGAGCTGAATTTGCCGAGAAGTATCCAAATGTTGCGTCGCATCTGGTTCTCGGACCGAACGGATCAGAGGACCCGCATGTAGAGCGGCTGATTGAAGCCTTTTCATTCCTGTCGGCACGGGTTCATCTGAAGATCGATGACGACTTTCCCGAAATCACCGAGTCCATGCTGAACGTGATCTACCCGCACTTCCTGCGCCCGATCCCAGCAATGACTGTGGTTGAATTCAATGTCGATCCCGACCAGGGCAAGCTGACCACTAGCCTGCAAATTCCGCGCGATACTCTGCTGTATTCGCGTCCGGTCGAAGGCGTTCAGTGTAAGTTTCGAACCTGTTATGAAACCGTGGTGTCTCCACTGAGGGTTTCAGCTGCGAAATGGCGCTCACCAGAGAGGCTTTCACCGCCGATCAAAGCAGCGGACGCGATGTCAGCTTGCAGCATCGAGCTTTCCTGTTTTCCAGACGTGGAATTTAAGGCGCTCGGGACAAGCTCGCTTCGTTTTTACCTGAACGGCGAAAGCAATCTGATTCATACGCTGTATGAGTTGCTGTTCAACAACTGTATTCGGATCCTGCTCCGCAATCCGGACGATCCCCGGAGCCGGGTCATTGAGTTGCCGCCAGACTCATTGAAGCAGATCGGCTTCAATGAGAGCGAGGCACTTCTTCCCTTTCCGAGGCGTTCTTTTACCGGGTATCGGATCCTGCAGGAATACTTTGCGTTCCCGGAAAAGTTCTTTTTTGCGTCGCTAAATAACCTGGAGCCGCTCGCCAGCAGCGCATTCTCCAATCGTGTGGAGATTATCTTTTTGATCGCTCCCTTCGAGCGTGCCGATCGGCAGCAATCGCTGGAGCTAAGCGTTTCCGAGAAGACTTTTAAACTGTCATGCACGCCCGTCGTCAATTTATTTTCACAGTCGGCAGAGCCGGTATTGCTGCAGCAGACCAAGTTTGAATATTCGGTGATTCCCAACGTTCGGCGCCGCAACGCATACGAAGTTTTTTCCATTGACGATGTGCGGACTGCTAGTCCCGACAGGCGGGAGGTGGTTCAGTATGAGCCTTTTTATTCGAGCCATCATGGCCGGGCAGGGAAAAGCCAAACGTTCTGGAATGCGAGCCGGCGTCCCTCGTCGCAGCACGATGATAGCGGCTCAGAGATGTTCATCTCACTCGTGGATACATCCGGAAATGCGGCCCGGAGTGGGAACGAAACGCTGACTGTTCGATGCACCTGTACCAACCGGGACCTTCCTTCGCGGCTTCCTTTCGGTAACGAGCAGGGAGATTTCGATCTCGAAGGAGGATCGGCTGTGAAGCGTATTATCTCGCTGAGAAAGCCCACAGATACGCTCCGTCCAGCTTTGAGAAAGGGCATACAGTGGCGGCTCATCTCACATCTTTCTCTGAACTATCTATCTATTGTCGAGGAAGGGCGGGGAGCCCTGCAGGAGATCTTGCGGCTATACAATTTCTCGGATTCGCGATCGCTTGAACGGCAGATCTCCGGCATTGTCGAACTCAAAAGCAGAAAACATTTTGCCAGAGTGGTCTCCGAGCACGGCATCAGTTTCGCCCGCGGTGTTCGGATCGACATGGATTTTGACGAAGAACTGTTTGTGGGCAGCGGAGTGTTCTTATTCGCCTCAATTCTGGAGTATTTTCTGGGGTTGTATGCATCGTTGAACAGTTTCAGCCAGCTTGTCGCACGAACGAGGCAGCGAAAGGAGATCCTTCGGGAATGGAGACCGAGAGCAGGCCAGAAAATATTGCTCTAGTTCGCCGCAGAGTTGAAGATCGCCTTTTTGCTGAACCATACTGTTTCGAGTTCGTACAGGCGGTGCGCCTGCTGCGGCAGTTCTATCAGAACCGGAATGGAGTGGGGTTGTTTCAAGATCCGCAAAGTGAAGCGGTACGTTTTGGAGTGCGATCGTCACTAATTTTCCCGGCAAGTGAAGTACACGAGCTCGAGTACCGGAAAGATCAACCGCCTTTGATGCGGGTCAACTTCATGGGAACGGTGGGACCGCTTGGCGTGCTGCCGCTGTACTATACCGAACTGGTCGCAGAACGCCAGATGGCTCGCGACAGGACGTTGCGAGACTTTCTCGACGTCTTTCACCACCGCATCATCTCGCTTTTCTATCGGGCCTGGCAGAAACACCGCTTTATCGTCGGTTATGAGCAGGGACAGGCCGATGAGTTCTCGCAGTATCTACTCGACGTGATTGGTCTCGGAACTCCGGGTCTGGCGAGCCGGCAGCAGGTTGCCGATCAGTCACTCCTGTTCTATGCAGGATTGCTGGCGCAACAGCCACACAGTGCCGAAGGATTGCGGCTGATCCTGTGGGATTACTTCAATGTGCCTGTTCAAATCGAACAGTTTCTAGGCGCCTGGTATAGCCTGGAGCCCGACAACCAATGCGATCTGGACACGGGAACGGATTCGGAGCAGCTTGGATTCGGAGCGATTGTCGGAGATGAAATCTGGGATCCTCAATCGCGAGTGCGTGTGGTTCTGGGCCCACTGCCGCTGAAGAAGTACCTGGAATTTCTGCCGTCTGGTACGGCGTACCGGCCTCTTCGCAGCCTGGTGCGGTTTTATGCCGGCGACGAGTTTGATTTCGAATTGCAGCTGGTTCTGAAGCGCGAGGAAGTGCCGGGTTGCCAGTTAGGTAGCAGCGGCGATGGTGCACCGCAGCTTGGCTGGCTCAGCTGGTCAAAAACTTGCATGATGGATAACGATCCGGCCCAGACTGTATTGCAGCTTTGATATTGTACGGGTCGTTTGAGCGAAAGGTAGAAGGCCAATGACAGTAAACATGAAGTCCCTCATCGCCAAGATGAACGATACGACCCGGGCAGCGATGGATGCCGCAGCTGGATGGTGCCTATCGCGAACACATTACGATATCGAGATTGAACATTTCCTGATGAAGCTGCTCGACCGTCAGGACAGCGACCTGCTGCATATTCTGAAGCACTTTGGTGTTGACGTTGCGCGTTTCACGAGCGAACTGAACCGATCGTTGGACAAGTTGAAGAAGGGCAATGCCAACCGTCCCTCCATCAGTCCAAACATGGTCAAGCTGATGAGCGCCGGCTGGAGTATCGGTTCGCTCGATTTCGGGGCTCCTCAGTTGAGGAGCGGGTTTGTGGTTATTGCGCTGGTGGGGGATGAGGAACTGGCTCGGGTTGCACGGGATCTCAGTCCTGAATTGCAGATGGTTCAGCCGGCAACTCTGCTGAGGAACTTCGCTGCCATTGTGGAGGGTTCGCCTGAGAACGAGGGCCCTTCCACTTCCACCAGCTCTGAAGGATCTTTGCCGATGACCGCGGCGGCAAACGGGAAGAGTCCGAACTTGGATCAGTACACCGTGAACCTGACGGAAAACGCGAAGCTGGGCAAGATCGATACAGTGCTCGGTCGTGACACCGAGATCAGACAGATTATCGACATTTTGACGCGACGCCGTCAAAACAATCCGATCCTTACCGGCGAGGCGGGCGTGGGCAAGACAGCCGTAGTGGAGGGCTTTGCCTCGCGTGTTGCGCAAGGGGACGTGCCGCCGCCCTTACGCAATGTTGTAGTCCGCACTCTGGACCTTGCGCTCTTGCAAGCAGGCGCAGGCATCAAAGGCGAATTCGAAAATCGCCTGAAGGGTTTGATCGAAGAAGTGAAGAAGTCGCCGGTTCCGATCATCCTGTTCATCGACGAGGCGCATACGATGATTGGCGCAGGAGGACAAGCTGGACAGAATGATGCCGCGAATATTTTGAAGCCGGCACTGGCCCGTGGAGAACTCCGAACAATTGCGGCAACGACCTGGTCTGAATACAAAAAATATTTCGAGAAGGATCCCGCATTAGCTCGAAGGTTCCAAGTCGTGAAAGTAGAGGAACCAAGCGAAGTTCAGTGCATGGTGATGATGCGCGGGATTGTGGGTGCGCTTGAAAAGCATCACAAAGTAAGAATTCTCGATGAGGGACTGGCTGCCGCCGTCAGGCTGTCGCACCGCTACCTGGCGGGAAGGCAGTTGCCGGACAAAGCTGTCAGTGTACTCGACACGGCTTGCGCACGTTTGGCTTTAGGGCAGAACGCAATTCCCTCTTTGATGGAGAGTCTGACACGGCAATTGGATGACCTGGAACTGCAGGAAAGAATTCTGCGCCGTGAAACTGCCACAGGCTCCGATCATCGAGAACGAATTGAGGAGACTCTCGAGCAGAAGCGTATCGCAAGCGAGTCGCTGGAGCAATTAACAGACAAGTGGGAGAAGACTCGAACGCTTGTAGAGCAGATTCGAGAGGTTCGATCAGAACTGGAAGCGCGCGCTGAGAAGAACGGCGCCGCGGACACGACCGCCGAAGACGCAGAAGAGCTTCGGTCGAAACTACATCGGTTGACCCAGGAGCTTGACGAGGTCCAGGGCGAGACGCAGCTGATGCAGGTTTGTGTGGATGCACAGATTGTCGGTCAAGTGATTTCCGGTTGGACTGGCATTCCGCTCGGCAAAATGATTAAAGATGAGATCGGTATCGTTCTAGAGCTGGCGAAGCATCTGGAGCGCCGTGTGTTGGGACAAGATCATTCGTTGTCGTTGATCAGCCAGCGCATTCAAACCGGCCGCGCAAGCCTGGATGATCCCGGCAAGCCGCTGGGAGTCTTCATGCTGGTCGGGCCCAGCGGAGTGGGGAAAACCGAAACAGCCCTTGCTCTTTCCGATTTACTCTACGGCGGAGAACAAAACCTGATTACCATTAACATGTCGGAGTTTCAGGAGCCGCATACGGTGTCGACTCTGAAGGGTTCACCGCCCGGATACGTTGGGTATGGGGAAGGTGGTGTTCTGACAGAAGCAGTGCGCCGGCGACCTTATTCTGTAGTGCTGCTTGACGAAGTGGAGAAAGCGCATCCTGATGTCTTGGAGCTGTTTTATCAGGTCTTCGACAAGGGACGGATGGAAGATGGCGAGGGCCGTGAAATTGACTTCAAAAATACGGTCATTCTGCTAACGACAAACGCCTGTACGGACCAGTTGGCGAAGTTAACGGCCGATCCCGAAACGATGCCCAGTCCGGAGGGCATAGTGAAGGCGATTAAGCCGGAATTGAACAAGATCTTTAAGCCGGCGTTTCTCGGCCGCATGGTGATTGTTCCTTACTTCCCTATCAAGGATGAGACTCTAAGGAAGATTGTTGAACTTAAACTTGGGCGAATCAAACAGCGCATGCTGGAGAATCACCGGATTCAGCTTCAATACGAAGAGGATGTCATCGAGGAAGTGGCCAAACGCTGTACGGAAGTGGAAAGCGGGGCGCGGAACGTGGACAATATTCTGACGAATACGCTGCTGCCCGACATTTCAAGACAGTTGCTGACGAGTATTTCCGAGGGTCGAAAAATGAGCTCTGTTCGGGTTCAGATAGGCGAGGACGGAACGTTCCAGTACTCTTGAGCGTACCCAATGCGCGGAACAATGGAGACGATAGGGAATAGATGCCAGGACTTATTACGCAAGACAACCGCTTGCTCGAGGCGATTACACCGGCCGGCAAAGACGTCCTGTTACTGGATAGCTTTTCAGGACAGGAAGGGATTTCGCGGCCGTTTCGCTTCGTGTTGAAGCTGGTGTCTCAGGTAAAAGGCGAGGGCGACGCGCCGACCGGCAATCCAGATAAGGTCAAGCCTCATGATCTGGTGGGCAAATCGTTCACCATCCGGATCGAGTTGAGTGAAGCGCCCAGTGGAATGAAGTCGGGAGAAGTATATATCACCGGCTTGTGCGAGCGTTTCGTCAAGGAAAATCAGGATGACGAATTTGCTCATTACACGGCCGTGATTGTGCCTTGGTTCAGCTTTTTGAATTACGCCACGAACCTGCGTATCTTCCAGGACAAAGATGTAACGCAGATCATCCAGCAGGTTGTGTCCGAACACGGCTTTAGCGGGCAATTGAGGCTAGCGCTGACCAAAAGCTATACTCCGCGTGATTACTGCGTTCAGTATCGAGAATCGGACTTTAACTTTCTAAGCCGGTTAATGGAATCGGAGGGCATCTACTATTACGTCGAACACACCAATGGGAATCATGTGATGGTGCTGGCCGATGCGCCATCTTGTTACAAGGATCTGGTGCCCCAGTCGAGTTTCAAGTATTCTCCGGTGGCGGGGACGGATCCGACGGCGGATACGATTACTACCTGGCGCGTCGAAGAAGAAATGCACTCGGGCAAATGGATATTGCGCGAGTATCACCACGAAGCTCCGCACAACCATTTTGAAGAAACCGAAACATCGGTCAACGTGGCAGACGCGGGTAAGAGCCTGACTGTATACGATTACCCAGGAGATTACGCCAAGCAGTTCAACAAGGTTGGATCGTCCGGGCA
>CAXTMN010000037.1:36695-41018 GCA_964245395.1 uncultured Bryobacteraceae bacterium | reverse complement strand
GTTCAGGCCACTCCAGCAGGGGGGCTTTCCGCGCACCCGGAATCTCGTCCGAATTTACTGGCTGGACGTTATGGGCGATCTCATCCTGCGTTCGCTTGCTGGCAATACTCCAGGCAAATTGATCGATGTCGAAGCCGGACACAGCCCATTCATCTTTCTTCTTGATCAGCAGCCATTCATTGCCCTTGCCCGCATGCTTCATGTGCACAATGGCGAAGGATCCTTTAAGCTTTTCTCCGTGTAGCTCGAATTTGAAATCACCGCGGTCCAGCTGGCCTTGCGCCTCAGGTTCGCCCAGCACCGTATAGGTGCCTTTGTCCCACAGCATCACGCTTCCGGCGCCGTAATTACCTGCAGGGATATTGCCTTCGAAAGTGCCGTAATCGAGCGGGTGGTCTTCCACTTTCATCGCTAATGACTTACGCGCCGGATCGAGGCTAGGCCCTTTGGGAACAGCCCAGCTGACCAGCACTCCGCCTATTTCGAGGCGGAAGTCGTAGTGAAGACGCGTGGCATCGTGCCGCTGCACGCAGAAAAATCCGCCTCGGCTACCCTTTGTCGTTTCCGGCTCGTTTGGCCCGGGCTCCGGTGTCTTGTCAAAATGCCGTTTGCGCGCGTACTCGTTCAGCGCCATCTCTGCGGTCATTATGGCAAGACTTGCTTATACTCCGGACTCAGCTCCTCATCAGGCCGCGGTACCCTGAGAAAAACTCCCAAGCATTTCTTACCTTCATGTCCTTCGCCGAGCAGCTCAAATCCCAGCTCAACATCGTAGATGTTGTTGGTCAGTACGTCCGATTGAAGCGCCAGGGAGCCGGGCCGCGTCACGTTGGCTTGTGTCCGTTTCACTCGGAAAAAACGCCCTCCTTCGGTGTTCTCAGCACCCTGCAGATATACAGGTGTTTTGGGTGCGATGCCAGTGGTGATGTCTTCCAGTTCGTCATGGATTATGAAACCCTCACCTTTCCTGAGGCGCTGAAGCTTCTCGCAGACCGGTACGGCATTCCCATGCCGGAACGCCAAAGGATAGACGACCCCGACGCCCAGATCCGTTCCGCTCTGCTTGAAATGCATGTCATTGCTGCTGATGTGTTTCAGCAAAACCTACGCTCTTCGGGCGGGTCGAAAGCCAAAGACTATCTAAGCTCACGTGGCGTTTCCGGGCAATCGGCTGAAGAGTTCCGCATAGGGTTGTCCGATCCTTCCGGTCAGCAGCTTGTCACACGTTTACAGAAGTTCGGGCCGGCACTGCTCGAAGAGTCCGGCCTGGTAAGTAAGCGGCAGGAAGGCGGCGGCTTCTACGATCGCTTCCGCAACCGCCTCATGTTCCCCATTCACAATGAGGGCGGATCTGTCATCGGCTTCGGCGCACGAGCGTTGCGCGAAGGCGACGAACCGAAATATCTGAATTCGCCCGAAACGAAGATCTACAAGAAATCGAAAGTTCTTTACAATCTTCACCGTGCCAAAATCGATGCCCGCAAGCAGGACCGCATGGTGCTGGTGGAAGGCTACATGGATGTGATCGGCGTTTATTCCGCGGGTGTCAAGGAAGTTGTTGCCATTAGCGGTACCGCTCTCGGCAATGATCAAGTTCGCTCCATTAAGCGCCAGGTCTCTCCGCAGCAGGCCAGCGCCGGACACATCATTCTCAACCTCGATCCCGATGCGGCAGGAACCCGGTCCACTGAGAAGCACATCGGTGCGCTACTCTCGGAAGGTTTACGGGTCAAGGTTGTCGTGATTCCCGGAGGCCTTGATCCTGATGAATACATAAACCAGCAGGGTCCGGATGCTTATCGAAGTCTCCTCACGAACGCGGAGTCGTATTTCCATTGGTTGGCGGACCGCATGCGCCAAAGATATGACTTGCGCACCGCAGAGGGCCGTGCGGATGCATTGAAAGCTCTGGTCCCGGTGCTGCAAATGGTCACAGACAAGATCGAACGCGGCGCCATCATCAGTGAGCTTGGCGAATACCTGAATATGGATCGTAACTTGATCCGGGACAGCCTGGGCAAGACCGCATCCCATCCCGAGCAGACCGCCAAGCGGCGTGATATCGGTTCTGCCATTCCACCCAATGAAAAGTTGCTGATTACCTGTCTGCTTATGAGCGAGGATGCGAGAGACGCAGTGAAGCAATACTTGCGGCTGACTAAAATTACACACCTGCTCGAGATGAAAAGTTTTTTCGAAGCGCTGCTGTCCCTTGACGAAGAGAAGATCCCGTTTTCGCTTCCGATTATCTCGGCGCGTTTGGATGCTCGCGTGCAGCACATCATAGCGGAACTGAGTTTTGGCCATGGCGGAATCTCTGAAGATGATGCACCCCAGCAAGCAATTCACTGCCTGCGAGCGCTCGAAGCAACATCGATCGACAGTGCCCGCCAAAGATTACGGACGCAAATTAGAGACATGGAAGGATCTGGAAATCTCTCCGAAGCATTGCGCCTTACAACCGAGTTGGACAATCTCAAACGCCCTTCTTCAGGCTGCTAAAAGCTGTTGTACTATGAGGAGTCAAGCGCATATGGGCACGTCGACATCCCTTCCAGGGTCGATACAAGTCCAGGCTCTTCCCGCTGCTCTTGGACGAAGATATTTTATAAAGGCAGTTGATGCAAGACAGCAATGAGAAAGGCTTCACCCTGTATGAAGAAGCGGGTGAGGTCGTGCAAGAAGATATTGCTAGCGGAAGCGACCTGAACGAACTTTTTGCCGATTTTGATAATGCCCCGGTAGAGCTGCTCTCCGGGTCAAAAGACTTCGATAAAAAAGATGGGGAACTTGACGATCTATCTGAAGTAGACCTCTCTCCAGGGGCTTTGGATAAGAGCAACGATTCTGTTCGCGTTTATCTCCGCGAAATGGGCTTGGTGCCTCTTCTGACGCGTGAGGGCGAGGTTGAACTCGCAAAACGGGTCGAACGTGGGCAGAGAGCCGTTCTCAAAGCGCTTTCGCGTTCTCGTCTGGTGATTCAGATGCTGCTCGATACCAGGCACAGTGTCGAGCGCAATGCCATCTCGGTGCTTGACGTTCTCCAGGCCCCGGACACTCACACTTTAGCCGAAGAGGTCGATACCGAACAGCCCCTTCGGCAGCAGTTGTTCCAAGCTGTCGACGAAATCGATAAGCTTTTTAGGAGAAGTCAGCAAACACAGCAGAAGCTCACCAGCTCGACGGGCATGTTAAAACCCAAGCAACATCGAAAGTTGCGGTTCGAGCTTGCTCGCTTGATCGTGTGCATCTCGCGCAAGGTTCGAGCAATCTCCTTTAGCCCCAGTTTTCAGCGTTCCCTCAGTAAGGCGCTTCGAAAGGTGGTCGACCAGACCAGGCAATTGGAGGAGGAACTGTCCCGGTTACAGCGGATGCTTGAGCAGCCGGTTCTCGCAAGCTCCAATTCCGCAGCGGCTATTCGCAAAGACCTGCGTGCCCTTTCCGGTCAGCTTAAACTTCTTGAAGAAAGATGCGGAACCAGCGCGACCGATTTGTGCCGGACTTTGCTGATCGTTGAACGTGGCGAAACAGAGACCGAATCGGCCAAAAAGCGGTTGATCGAAGCAAATCTTCGCCTTGTTGTCTCCGTGGCGAAACGGTACATCAACCGCGGAATGCAGTTCCTTGATCTGATTCAAGAAGGCAATATCGGCCTGATGCGTGCAGTCGATAAGTTCGATTACAAGCGGGGCTATAAATTTTCTACCTATGCAACCTGGTGGGTTCGCCAAGCCGTTACTCGCGCAATTGCTGACCAGGCACGAACCATTCGCATTCCGGTTCACATGATCGAAACCATCAACAAGCTTGTGCGACTCCAGCGCACCATGCAGCAGGAACTGGGACGCGAACCAACCACCGAAGAGCTTGCCGTTCGTATCGAGTTGACACCCGGTAAAGTGCGCCGTGTCTTGCGTATTGCACAAGAACCAATCTCGCTCCAGACCCCGGTCGGTGAGGAAGAAGAGTCAAACTTGGGAGATTTTCTTGTCGACAGCCGGATGATCTCGCCTTCCGATGCTGTGATTAATTTAAATCTTCGCGAGCAAACCGCGGAGGTCCTCAAAACACTTAGTCCGCGTGAAGAGAAAATTGTCAAGATGAGATTCGGTCTTCAGGATGGAAGCGAACATACATTAGAAGAGGTCGGTCAGAATTTCGCAGTCACCCGTGAGCGTATCCGTCAGATCGAAGCGAAAGCTCTGCGCAAGCTCAGGCATCCCAGCCGGAGTCACCGCTTACGCAATTTCCTCGAAAACGGTGCCTCGTAAGCAGCAGCCTCACCGGGTAATAACCGGCTTTATAAATTCGACGGTCTTTCCG
>CAXTMN010000037.1:27558-36685 GCA_964245395.1 uncultured Bryobacteraceae bacterium | reverse complement strand
GACGGAAAATGAAAATACTTCGGAGCTGCCGGCCTACCAGCAACGTGTGGGCCGCTCGCCCCAGCAGTCCCAAAGGTATTGCATACTGAACGTGATCGCCCACTCTAACTCCGTTTGAGGTCTCTTCGAAGGTATGCCGGTGGTGCCAGAACGCGTAAGGACCTTTTTCCTGTTCATCGACAAACAATAGCGGTGGCTGATAGTCTTTGATGACAGTCTTCCAGTGCATGGGTACGCCCAGCAACTTGATCGTGTAGAAAATTTCCGCTCCCTTCATCATCTTGATGGGCTGTTGCGAAGTGATCTTAAAATCCACCCAGGGTGGAGTAATCTTCCCTAGATTCGCAGGGTTTTCGAAGAACGAAAAGACCTCGGAAAGCGGGCGTTCAATCAGCATTTCGGCTCTCAGCTTGTAAAGATGCATGTCGGAGACTCTTGCCCGATTAGATGCCGCCGGTAACGCCTGCGAAGTACTTTGCCTGCGGTATCTTGGTCCTTTCCTCATGGAAGAGCTGTGACTCGCTACCCCCACCCCCGTCCATCCTGTCACGCCGCCGAGGAAGGTGCCTAAACCTAAAAACGGAGCGGAAAGGAAGGCCCGCGTCGGAACGATTGTAAAAGCATTCGACGCTCTTTTCCCGGCCGTTACCTGCGCGTTGCACTACAAGACTCCTTGGCAACTCCTTGTCGCAACGATCCTCTCGGCGCAGTGTACGGACGAACGCGTCAACAAAGTCACTCCAGAACTGTTTCGAAAGTATCCGACCGTCCAGGACTTCGCTAGTGCTCCGCAGGAAGAACTCTCTCAAGACATTCGCTCGACCGGGTTTTTCAACAATAAGGCCCGATCCATCATAGGAGCAGCAAAGAAGGTTCTTGCGGATTACTCCGGCCAGGTTCCTCGCACTATGGAGGAATTGCTGACTGTCCCCGGGGCTGCCCGAAAAACCGCAAACGTCGTTTTGGGTACAGCTTTTGGAATACCGATCGGTATCGTTGTGGATACTCACGTTCAGCGCATCTCTAATCGTCTCGATCTGACGAAAGAAGCCGATCCGGTGAAAATTGAAAGCGATCTGATGAAGATTGTTCCTCAGGAGAAATGGATCTTGTTCGCACACCAAACCATTCACTTCGGACGTCAAATCTGTATCGCGCGAAAACCACGCTGTGCTTCTTGCCCGCTTGACCCGGTTTGCTACGCCAAAGACAAGACGCTCTCGTGAGCCGCCTGTACCTGGGCATTGATGGCGGACAATCCAGCACGACCGCATTGATATGCGACGAAGGCGGTCGGGTTATCGGCCATGGCCGTGCCGGACCTTGCAACCACGTTACCGGCGAACAAGGGAAGGCTAAGTTTTCCGATGCTGTACTCGAATCCACTCGACATGCCTGCCGAAGCGCCAATCTTTCTCGAGACAGTATCACCTTTGCAGCAGTCTGCCTGGGCCTGAGCGGAGGGGCCGAGAACAAAGCGCCCCTTGCACGTGAATTGATCGCAAGCGCCAAGTACAAAATCACGCACGATGCCGGCATTGCACTTACCGGCGCGACAGCGGGCGACCCTGGCCTCATCATAATCGCTGGCACTGGTTCTATCGCCTTCGGCCGCAACCGGTCTGGCAAAGAGGCCCGCGCCGGGGGCTGGGGATACCTGATCGGCGATGAAGGCGGCGGGTTCGATCTTACGCGTCGCGCTCTTCGGGCCTCGCTACGCCTTGAGGAAGGCTGGGGTGAGCCTACTTGCCTTCGAGAACGCTTGTTGCACGAAACAGGCGCGTCGACTGCCAATGAACTCCTCCATCGTTGCTATGAGAACATGTCACGCCAGTCGATCGCCGCTCTGGCAAGACTTGTGACCGGGGCTGCTGAGGACGGTGATTCCGTCGCCGCCCGGATTGTAGAGGACGAGGTGACTGAGCTGCTCAACTTTGTCTCGGCGGTGTACTACCAGCTGTTTGCCCCGAACGATCTGGCCACTATCTCCTACGTCGGAGGTGTGTTCGAAAGCCGGCTGCTTCGACAGCACTTTCTCGATCAGGTGCAATCCGTCCTGGGCCGGCAGGCTACAGCCCCGCATCTGAGTCCCGCCGCTGGGGCTTTGATCGAAGCCCTGCGCTTAGATGGGAACGGAAGCTTGTTGTCAGAAGCTTCTGGTTTCTACAAGTGAGCTAAGAACCATTCTTGACGATGTTGATCGTCTCCTGAAATGGCACGCTGAGTCCGATCTTCAGAGTTCTCGCTGCTTCGATGATCTGCAGAAGAAGCTCAGATTGAACTTTGAGGTAAACGTCAAAATCCGGGGTCTCTACATACGAAAAGATTTCCAGATCGAATGAACTGTCAGAGATGGTAGTAAAACGCAACGGATAACCGCCTACACTGACCTGCGGATGATCTTTCAGCACCTTCGTGACAGCTTCCATCATCTGCCTGATCTGCTCCGCTGTCGTGTCGCGTCGCAAGTGCAGCGTGGGATGAAACCACATTCGATCCCTCTGCGTAAAGTTCTCCAGTGTCATGGTGGAGAACACCGAATTTGGTATCGTGACCACTGTCCGGCTCAGCGTCCGGATACGTGTCGAGCGCAGGCCGATATCTTCTACGGTGCCTACCTGCCCGCCAAACTGGCAAAAGTCTCCCACCAAAACCGGATGATCCAGAATAATCGAAAGCCCGCCAAAGAGATTCTCAATGGTTTTTTGAGCAGCTAAAGCAATGGCTAAACCACCTACGCCGACCCCAGCGAGAATCGTGTTGGTGTTGTACCCCCACTCGCTAAACACAAAAAGCAGCCCGATACAGAAGATGCAGATTTTGACAAACCGGACCGTGAGCGGAATCAAGGATGATGACAGAACACGCTCCCGTGAGCTCATCCGGTTGATGAAGGCGTCGGCAAGTATGTCGACAATTCTCATCACAAAAGAAGCGACTGCAAAAGCAAACAATAAGGTCAGCAGCTTTAACAGCAGATCGCGCATTAGAGCTGACGGGGTTACCACTTCAATAAAGGCTCTAAATACGAAAATCGACACAAGCATCCGTACCGGCTCTGCGAATGCTTCCAGGCGATGGACATGAAGGCTCTTCGGTAATCGATTCGCCGCTCCGCCGATAATTCGGATGACAATTCGCGTTAACAACCGTGAAACGGCCGATAGCAATGCGGCCGCCAAAAGCAAAGCCAGCCAAATCCACAGAGGCGTCCCGAGCAGTTTAATACTCACTAAAGGCTCAGGTAACTTCTTTTCGAACGGAGATTCGGCAACCAGGCTCGTCAACTCTGGGATACGTGCAACGCTTTGCGGGTTGACTAACCAAACATTCAGCTCGTTGATTGAGACGCGCTGCAGAAATAGCGGAAAGGTCTGCTGGTTGAGCTCGAAGGATGCGAGCGCGTCCGTGAGCGGCGGCAAAGTGTCCGTTAGACTTCCTTGCGGATCATTACTCAACCTCCCTACCTCGAAGTGAGCATCCTCATCCAGCAACTCACTTAGCTGCCGGGCCAGTTCGGGACCTTGGAGATTCCGCTCTGTAGCAGACAGTCTCCTAAGATCGAGATACTGCGCCGCAATCTTATAATTGCCCTCGTGGCAAGCCTTCAGAAAAGCGTACATTGCGCTGCGGGGAGTGGTGCGTTTTAACGGGTCTTCAGCGGCAACCGGCTGCGTAGCGGCGGGTTGTTTGTTGCCCGATAATAAGCTGCTCAATCCTTGTCCGTGAACACGGGGCTGCAAGGTGACAAGTGCCAGAAACAGAGCGACGATTTTCATCAAGTTCTCAGATTAGCGTCTTCGGAACCTTCGGCGGCGTCAGTGCCTTCCGCTCCGGTGTGTTCCTCTAAAGGGGAAACCAAATGAACTACGTCAACCTCGGTAAGACCGGCCTGAAGGTCTCCCGCATATGTCTCGGCTGCATGAGTTACGGTGCGCCTGCAGCAGGCGAACTCAAAGGCGGCCGCCATGCCTGGACTCTGAATGAAGAAGAGAGTCAGCCCTACTTCCGGCAGGCGCTTGACCTCGGGATCAATTTCTTCGACACAGCAAACGTCTATTCGAGCGGCGTCAGCGAGGAGGTTCTCGGACGCTTTCTAAAAGCCAACACCCGCCGCGAAGCTGTTGTTATCGCGACCAAGGTGCACGGCGTAATGCGCGAGGAACCAAATGGTCGAGGCCTCTCCCGCAAGACCATCTTCTACGAACTTGACCAAAGCTTGCGCCGCCTGGGAACCGATTACGTCGACCTCTACCAGATACACCGCTGGGATCCGGAAACGCCCATCGAAGAAACTCTTGAAGCTCTGCACGACGCGGTCAAATCCGGCAAAGTACGTTACATCGGCGCGTCATCAATGCACGCGTGGCAATTCACCAAATCCCTCTACCTCGCTGAACTTCACGGCTGGACTCGCTTCGTGTCTATGCAGAACCACTACAACCTGATCTACCGCGAAGAAGAACGTGAAATGATGCCTCTCTGCCAATCCGAACACATCGGGGTTATCCCCTGGAGCCCCCTCGCTCGCGGGCGTCTCGCCCGTCCCTGGCAGACCGAAAACACCAAGCGCTTTGCTACCGACCAGTTCGGTAAAAGCATGTACACCCAGACGGAGGACGCCGATCGAAAGGTCGTCGAACGCCTCGGCGAAATTGCGGAGCAGCGTGGCGTTCCTCGTGCTCAACTCGCTCTCGCGTGGATGCTCAGCAAGCCTTTTGTTACTTCCCCAATCGTGGGCGCTACCAAACCGCACCACCTCGATGACGCCGCCGCTGCGGCATCTCTCCTAATCACTCCCGAAGAAGTCGCCGCACTGGAACAGCCCTATACGCCGCACCCTGTGCTCGGTTTCCAATAACCGCGCTGCCCGTTACAACTTGTTCACTGTCCCGGTATTCGTGATCGCGAACGCTGCCACCATGTAAGCTCAAAGCAGAACGGAGAGCAGACATTTGGGATTCAATCAGTACCATGAACCGCCACAAGAGTTATCAGAGGAAACCCGCACGTTTGCCCGAATAATGGCGTCGCTTACCGAGGAAGCGGAAGCAATCAACTGGTACGAACAGCGTCTGAGCATCGAGAAAGATCCGGAAGCGAGGGCCATTATGGAGAACGCGGTCGGAGAGGAGTTCAAGCACTTTGGCATGAACCTTGAGTTCCTTCTCCGGCGCAAGCCAAAATGGCGAACGACGTTGCAAGACATTTTATTCCAGGATGGCGATATCGTCTCTCATGGAGAACAGGCAGAGAAAGATACCGATTGACCGCTCACTTTGTCACTTGCTCCGGTAATCGAGCGGCGGTTGCTGCCCTGCTGGTATGCCGGACTGGTATGCCTTTCCCTTCAACTGTCCTTGAAAGTCGATCTTTGCTGCTTCCACCAACTTCGGATTTGAAAGCAAGTCCGCTGCTGTGAACGCCAACGCCTTAGCCGCGACCAGCATGCCCTTCTGGCCAATACTCATCCCCGCGCAAGCCGTCGCTTGCCAGGTATGGGCTGAAACGCCAGGAACGAACGTCGCCGCGACAAACCCAATCGTCGGAACGTTCCAACTTACATCGCCTACATCGGTTGATGCGCTCGGCGCATTCGGGTCTAAAGGGCGTAAAGGGTTTACCGTGCCAGTGAGCGCCAAATCGCCAGCACCGCCCGGAGGTAGGCTCTTCTGCAGATTCTCAGCGAAATGTCTCTCCTCCGCCGTATATTGAAACCCGCCTGCTTCTTCTAAATCTTTTTGCGCCGTAGCCGCCAATGCATTATTCGCAACAATATTCCCGTCGCTGCTGATAATCTTCACGTCCAGCGTTGTCTCCGTCATCAGGCTCGCCCCCTGACCGACCTTCAGAACCCGTCCCCAAACGTCGTTCAGGCTCGTCATCGTCGGGCTGCGCGCCATCAAAAACAACTCCGCTGTGTCCGGAACCACATTCGGCGCCACTCCCCCATTGGTCACGATGTAGTGGATGCGTGTGTTGCTCGGTACATGCTCGCGCATAAACTCGATGCCGTTCCCCATCAGCATTACTGCATCCAAAGCAGAGCGCCCGCGATCGGGTGCAAACGCTGCATGCGAGGCCACGCCATGGAACAGGAACTTGGCCGAAGTCACCGCCAGCGCCCCTCCATTGGTCACACCATTGCGATCAGCCGGGTGCCAGTGCAAAACCACATCGACGTCTTTGAAAAGTCCTGCGCGCAACATGTAAACCTTGCCCGAGCCTCCCTCTTCTGCCGGCGTCCCGTAATAGCGAAGTGTTCCTGCTACATGATTTTTCACCATGTACTCTTTCAACGCCACGGCCGCCAGCGCTGCTCCTGACCCCAGCAGATTGTGCCCGCATCCATGCCCGGGCGCCGCCGCAACGACTGGACTCCGGTCCGCAATAGCCGCCTGCGAAAGCCCCGGCAAGGCATCGAATTCGCCTAAAATGCCGATCACCGGTTTGCCTTCTCCATAGCTCGCAATGAAGGCCGTCGGCTCATTCGCCACACCCGCTTGCACCTTGAACCCTGCTTGTCTCAAATCGCCCTGCAGAAGCGCCGAGCTTTTCTCCTCGTGATATCCAAGTTCGGCGTAATCCCAGATTGCTTTGGAAGTCTTAACGTAAACCGCGCTCTGCTGAGCGATGAGTCGCTGGATTTGCTGATGAGCTGCGCTTTCCTCGCCAAAGGCGCTTCCTGCAATCGAAAACGCAACAGTAAGGGACGCCACCAGGTGCGAAACGCAACGATTCATGCGTTTTACTGTACACGCAACGGACCGTGGTGCCGCGCTAATTCACGCGGGCGCTCTTCTTCAGCATGTCCAGCGAGACTACCTCCAGAACGCTCTCGTGCGTCGCTTCTAGCCGGACGGGCGCCATAATTCCCGCATCGTATGACTTTTTCCAGGGCCCAACGCACACGCACCAGCCGTCACCGGCCTTCAGTCCCGGAAATCCAAATTCCGGCCGTGGCGTAATTAGATCGTTCCCAATCGATGCCTGATGCCGCAAAAAATCATCCGTCACCATCACACAAACGGTATGCTGGCCCAAGTCATCCGCACCTGTATTGCACTTTCCATCGCGGTAAAAGCCCGTTAGCGGATCGGTGCAGCAAGTCTGTAAAACGCTTCCCAAAACATTTTTGACCATTCGTCTCCAGCGTACTCTTACCGGGATCTCTCAACGAGACTTATTCTTCAGAAATGCCTTCGCGCGCTCGATTTCGGGACAACCTGATTGTCCTTCGCGGGACTTCATGGGGTCGCCCCAATACGCCATCGCGCAGCCCGAGTCTTCTTTCTCGATCTCTTTGAATTGAGCTTGGGCCGCTTTATACCCAAAAGAATGAAGAAGCGCAATCCCTCGCTCGAAGGAGCTCTGAGTTTCCGGCTTACAGGAGACAGGAAAGGAAACCGTGCCTAACTGATTCCGCTCAACAAGACCGCGGCAATCAGATACACCATCCGCTTTCTATCCACAGTCTTCTCAAGTCCCACGTTTGTCACTCATATCTGTTGCGCTGATGATATATCTATGTTTGCGCAACCAGCAGCAATGGCCAAAACGCTCTGTGGTCAGCCCGCATGATGCAATTCAAATCTCGCTTGCTCTTAGCCGCTCTTGCCGGGTTAGCGTCTGCCCAGACACCGGATGCCGATGACCTGATCTGGCAGAAATCAGTTCAGAAATTTGATGGGCAACGGCGTTCGATTCTGGCAGAAGTCGACAAGCAGTCGCAGAGCGGGCCCTTCAAACCGTCCTGGAATTCACTGAAGAACTACCAAGTTCCGGATTGGTATCAGGATGCTAAATTCGGGATCTTTCTTCATTGGGGCGTCTACGCAGTCCCGGCTTTCGGAAGCGAATGGTATCCGCGAAACATGTACTTGCAAGGAACAAAGGACTTCCAGCATGAGGTGGGCACATATGGCAGCCAGGCTAAGTTTGGCTACAAAGATTTCATTCCCAACTTGAAGGCCAATAACTTCGATGCAAAAGCGTGGGCAGAACTCTTCCAAAAAGCTGGGGCCAGGTATGTGATACCGGTCGCGGAACACCACGACGGATTTCCGATGTATAACTCCGATCTTACTGACTGGTCGGCCGCCAAAATGGGCCCCCATCGCGATGTTGTCGGGGAACTCGCAACCGCTGTTCGTGTTGCTGGGCTACACTTCGGCGCTTCAAGTCACCGGGCTGAACACTACTTCTTCTTTAATGGCGGTCGCAACTTCGTTTCCGACGTTCGTGACGCGCGTTACGCCGCGTTTTATGGGCCGGCCCATGCCGGCGTCACCGACAAGAACCACCAGGAATGGGCCGCGCACCCCGATGCCGCTTATCTCGATGATTGGCTGGCCCGCTCGGCTGAGATCGTAACGAAATACCATCCTGAAATTATGTGGTTCGACTGGTGGATCAATACCAGAGAATTCGCTCCTTATCTGCAGCGTTTCGCGGCTTTCTATTACAACCACGCCGCTGCTACCGGCAGTACCGCCGCGATAAATTATAAGTACACCGCGTTCCCGGAAGGCGCCGCTGTTCTGGATATTGAGCGCGGCCAGTTAGATGCTTCCCGGAACCTCTTCTGGCAGACAGATACGTCGATCAGTAACAAGTCCTGGGGTTATATCAAAAATGATACTTTCCGGTCGCCCGAATCCTTAATTACCGAATTAGTGGATATCGTTAGTAAAGATGGCGCCCTGCTTCTGAACATAGGCCCGCGACCTGATGGTACGATCCCGGAGGAAGCGCAACAAATCCTGCTCGACATGGGGCGCTGGTTATCCATCAATGGTGAAGCCATTTACGGGACCAGGCCCTGGAAAATCTTCGGCGAGGGCCCAACCAAAGTTACAGGTGGAGCCTTCCACGACGCCGGCAACACGGGCTTCACCGGTCAGGATATTCGTTTCACAACCAAAGGCAATACTCTTTACGCGATTGCGTTAGGCTGGCCCACCGGAGGACGGCTGACGATCAAATCTCTTGCCGAAGGCGGTCCTGGTGGAATCTCGAAAATCAGTGACGTTCAGCTGCTCGGTTCTGACTCCAAACTGAAATGGACGCGCGACTCTGGGGCGCTTCAAGTCGCCTTGCCGGCGCAGAAAACGGGCGAGTATGCTTA
>CAXTMN010000037.1:0-27548 GCA_964245395.1 uncultured Bryobacteraceae bacterium | reverse complement strand
ATTATCCTGGCAACTCGATAGCGTCGCGAACTCTATTTCTTGGGCTCCGCTGTGCAAACGACATTCCTCTCACTAGCCGAGGAAGCGATTGCTCGTTGCAGGTTGCTGGCTCATTTCAGCGAATCCGAAAACGCTATCACTCGTACATTTCTCTCCCCGCCCATGCACGATTGTTACCGGACCATCGGAGCATGGATGGCAGAACTTGGGCTAAACGCGCGCATAGACGCCATCGGAAACGTTCGTGGCGTCTACCCCGGGTTCGACCCCACCGCTGGCACACTTCTGATCGGTTCGCACGTCGACACAGTGGTCGGGGCTGGAGCTTACGACGGAGTGCTCGGCGTCATGCTCGCTCTAGCGCTTATCAAAGCCTTAGACGGAGAGCGCTTCCCATTTGCGATCGAGGTGATTGCTTTTTCTGAAGAAGAAGGCGTGCGCTTCCAAACACCGTTTCTAAGCAGTCGAGCCGTAACGGGCACGTTGACGCAAGCGGATCTGCAGCTTAGGGATGCATCCGGTGTCACCGTCGAGCAGGCAATCCGCAGCTTTAATCTCGACCCTGCCCACCTGAACTGCGCCAAGCTCGACGGTCGAACCTTGGGTTTTCTGGAGTTTCACATTGAGCAAGGCCCGGTTCTTGACAACGAAGCTCTCTCGCTTGCCGTGGTGGACTCGATCGCCGGCCAAAGTCGCCTCCAATTGGTGTTCACCGGAAAAGCGAACCATGCTGGCACGACGCCCATGCCTCTTCGCTGCGATGCCCTTGCGGGCGCCTGTGAATGGGTCGGGACGGTGGAAAATGCGGCTCAATCGACCGCAGGTCTGGTAGCGACTGTCGGCCGGCTCAAGGTGCTGCCCGGAGCAAGCAACGTCATCCCAGGTGAGGTCCACCTAAGCCTCGATGTCCGGCACGCCTCCAACGAAACAAGAGTTTCGGCGGTGAACAAGATGCTTTCTGTCGCCCAACAGATTTGCATCGCTCGTCGCCTCTCGGTTGAATGGCAGCCTCAGCTCGACCAGTGCGCTGTCAAGTTGGATTCCCGATTTCTCGTTATGCTGGAACATGCTCTTGTTGCTTGTGGCCAGCCTCCGCGGCGCATGATGAGCGGCGCAGGCCATGACGCTATGATCCTTGCTGGCCAAGTTCCCTCTGCAATGGTTTTCCTTCGTAGCCCCGGAGGCATCAGTCATCATCCTGACGAGGCGGTTATGGTCACTGACGTAGAGTTGGCGATAAGGGTCGGCCTTTCCTTTCTCCATGAGCTTTCTCATACATACCGATAGCCGGAGCCGCTCTTGAATCGTCTTGGGGCCACACGCAGCTCGCGCCAGCCCGATCATTTGCTGCAAACTCCGGACAGCTACGTTCGGGCGGCTCTACCCGGTATGTCGCGCGCCACAGCAATCGTCCACGCTGGCCCAGCCATCGGCGCCGGATTTGCCGGGTACACGGTGGAGATGGAACCGGAAGGGTCGCTCGGCCCTTGCACTTCACAGCGGTTTCTTTATGTGCTCGCTGGTTCGGTTCAATTTACTTCGGGAAGTGAAAACGATGAGCTGCAACCTGGCGGATATGCCTATGTTCCTTCCGCAACCCGGCACTCGATAACAGCTAACGTCCCTAGCCGGCTGGCAATCATTGAAAAGGAATACCGCCCACTTCAGAATCATCCCGAGCCGGCGTGCTTTGTAGGTAATGAAAGCTCGGTCTTGCCAAATTCTCTACTCGGAGATTCTGCCGTTCACGTCAGATCCCTCCTGCCGGATCACGCCAGCTTCGACTTCGCAGTGAATACTTTGGTTTTTGAACCCGGTGCCTCCTTACCTCAGGTCGAAGTTCATGTCATGGAACATGGACTGCTCATGCTTGAGGGCGGAGGCATCTATCGGTTAAATGACTGCTGGTACCCGGTCTCCGCCGGCGATTTTATCTGGATGGCGCCTTTCTGCCCTCAATGGTTCGGAGCGATCGGTAAAGTTCCTGCCAAGTACCTTATCTATAAAGATTGGAACCGCCATCCATTTGGCGCCTGATGCAGATTGACGTCGATAGCGCCCGGATTGTCGCGGAACTGGAGGAGCTTGCCTCTTTCTCCGATACGCCTTCGCCAGCAATCACCCGGGTCGTCTTTACAAAGCCCGATCTGCACGCTCGTGCATGGCTGAAAGAAAGATGCGTCGAAGCGGGCCTTCAGGTGCGAGAAGACGCCGTCGGCAACATATTCGCGAGATGGCCGGGCACGAGCGAAGACGGTTGTGTCTTTGGAACAGGCTCCCACATCGATGCCATTCCAAACTCTGGACGCTACGACGGTACCGTTGGCGTACTCGGCGCACTCGAAGCCATTCGCGCTTTGAAACGTGCTCACCTCAAACCTCGCCACTCGATCGAGTTGCTCATGTTTACTTCAGAAGAGCCGACCAGATTTCGCATCGGCTGCCTGGGAAGCCGGCTTCTGTCAGGAACACTCAACCCCGCCGCTGCCGCTCTCCTTCGCGATCAGGGCTCACACTCGCTCGATGATGTCCGGAGCGATTGCGGATTCCAAGGCTCTCTGGATACGGTCAAACTGCCCGCGAACTACTACGCCGGATTCCTTGAACTTCACATTGAACAGGGCCCGCATCTTGAACGTTTAGGAACCGGACTCGGCATCGTAACGGACATTGCCGGGCCGGCGAGCCTCACCATCTCTGTCGAAGGAGAAGGAGGACATGCCGGTGCCGTCTTAATGCCTCAAAGACATGATGCACTGGTCGGAGCCGCCCAGATTGTGCTCCAAATTGCGGCCGCCGCTTGCGCTACCGGCGCTCCAGATACCGTTGCCACCACAGGCGTGTGCGATGTTTTTCCCGGAGCTGTCAACAGCATTCCCAGCCGGGTTATTTTGGGCGTAGATGTGCGCGACACCGCGCTTGCCCGGCGGGACTCCGTCCTGGATCAATTCGTAACTGCTGTGCAGACGTAGCCACCAGACAAGGTCTTCTCATTACTCCAAAACTGCTCAACGCAGACGCGCCCGCTCACTGCAATCCCGAGATGATTTCCGTGCTCGAAAGAGCCTGCCACACAGCCGGTCTCGCCTCGCTCTCGATGGTAAGCCGCGCCTATCACGACTCGCTCTTCATGGGCAGCATCACGCCCGTATCTATGCTTTTTATTCCCTGCCGGAACGGGATCAGTCACCGGCCCGATGAATATGCCTCACCCGAAGACATCGCGAATGGAACACGTGCTCTTGCCTATGCCCTCGCTGAACTTGCCCGATAACGCCCTTCCGCATGCGAAAATACTGACGGTTGAGTCCCCGTTCCGCCATTCGTGCCCGGCACATTGTGACGCCCCAAGGCATACGGTCCGGCCTCGTCGTCTTTGCTGATAAGATCCTCGCGATTGAGCCATTCGACACAGTACTCCCCGATGTGCACCTAACCGATGCAGCAGAGCATGTGCTGCTTCCCGGACTTGTGGACGTCCACACACATCTGAACGAGCCCGGACGTACCGGATGGGAAGGATTCATTACCGGAACTCGCGCTGCAGCGGCTGGCGGTTATACCTGCATTGTCGACATGCCACTCAACTGCATCCCCAGCACGACCACTGTTGAGGCTCTCGAACAGAAGCGGGCCGCCGTGTCTGGCAAGTCCATGGTCGACTACGCATTCTGGGGAGGAGCAGTCGAAAGCAACGTTGCCGAACTCATGCCTCTCGCTCGCTCTGGAGTGCGCGGCTTTAAGGCGTTTTTGATTCACCCCGGTACGGATGAGTTTGAAATGATCACCGAACCGGTGCTGCGGAAAGCCATGTCGGTGATCGCCCAAACCGGTTTGCCGCTGCTCGTTCACGCCGAACTGCCCGGTCCCGTGTCCCAGGCGCACCAAACGCTCTCGGCCGAAGGAGCAGACTGGCGTAAGTATCAGACTTACTTGCGTTCTCGTCCCGCCGCCTCTGAAGTCGAAGCCATTCGCCTCCTCATCCGCTTGTGCCAGCAACTTCGCTGTCCTGTTCACGTTGTTCACTTGTCCGCCGCGGAAGCCTTACAAGATCTGAGAACTGCCCGCGCGGAAGGATTGCCCATCACGATAGAAACCTGTCCTCACTACTTGTTCTTTTCCTCCGAATCGATACCGGATGGAGCCACCCAGTTCAAATGTACTCCCCCTATACGCAATCGCGATAATCAGGCTGCCCTTTGGCAGGCGCTCGGTAACGGAGCCATTGACTTCATAGCGACGGATCACTCGCCCTGTCCGCCCGCTCTGAAGCTCTTCGACTCAGGTGACTTCCGCAATGCCTGGGGGGGAATCAGTTCGCTCTCAGTCAGTCTGCCTGCCACATGGACCGCCGCACTAAGCCGCGGTTTTACTTTGTCCGATATCGCCCGCTGGATGTCCGAGGGTCCCGCGAAGCTCGCCGGCTTGAGTACTCGAAAAGGCCAGATCGCTCCCGGCTATGATGCCGATTTCCTGCTGTTCGATCCTGCTGCAGAATTTAGAGTTGCTTCAGACCAGCTTCATTTCCGTCATCCCTGCTCCCCTTACACTGGTGAGCTTCTGAAAGGGTTGGTTCTGACAACCTATGTGCGCGGAAATATCTGCTGGAACGGGCAAGCCTTCCCTCGAACTCCGCCGGGAATCGAACTTAGGAATTAGCATGGCCCGCTGTGCCCTAACTTAGCTAAATTAGGATATGGCATTTCGGGTTGTGGGCTCGAACGTCCCCCGCAAAGAGGTCTATCAAAAGGTAACCGGGACTGCCGCCTACGTCGACGATCTACATCCTGCAGGGCTGCTGCATGGACTCACTGTACGGAGCACCATTCCGCGCGGCCGGATCACGCAGATCGTTTTTGAAGCCGGCGTTCCCTGGGACGAAATCACCATCGTCACAGCCAAAGATATACCCGGCAAGAACGTCGTCGCCTTGATCAACGACGATCAGCCCTATCTGGCCGAAAAGGCCATCAACCATCTGAACGAGCCGATCCTGCTTCTCGCGCATGAAGATCGCAATCTACTCAGAAAGGCTCACGGGCTGGTCCGAATCGAGTATCAGACCTTACCGGCTGTCTTCGACCTCGATGACGCTCTGCAGCAGAAACATGTCATCTGGGGCGAGGACAACATTTTTAAACGCTACCTCATGAATAAGGGCGATGTCGACCAAGCCTTTGCTGGCGCGGCTTTCGTTGTCGAAGGCGAATACTCAACAGGCGCGCAGGAACAGCTCTACATCGAACCGAATGGAATGCTTGCTGCTGTCGATGCCAGTGGTGTCACAGTCTGGGGTTCGCTGCAGTGTCCGTTTTACGTTCACAAAGCATTAGTGAACTTGTTTGCTCTGCCCCCTGAAAAGGTGCGCGTGGTCCAGCAGGAAACCGGCGGAGCGTTCGGCGGAAAAGAGGAGTACCCGTCCATGATTGCCGGTCACGCCGCTCTTCTTGCTTGGAAGTCCGGCCGTCCGGTAAAGATGATCTACGACCGGGAGGAAGATATGGCCGCAACCACGAAACGGCATCCCTCGCGTACCAGACATCGCACTACACTTGATGCTGAAGGCCGGCTGCTGGCCCACGACGTCGAATTCACCATCGACGGGGGCGCTTACTCCACGCTCTCGGCGGTTGTGCTGTCACGCGGCACCATTCATGCAGCCGGTCCTTACCGCTGTGACAATGTTCGGATTCGTAGTATTGCCGTTGCTACTAACACGGTTCCACACGGTGCATTCCGCGGATTCGGTGCTCCCCAAAGCCTGTTTGCTCTGGAGAGGCATATGGACAAGATTGCTCGAGTTGTCGGATTGCAGCCGGACGTGTTGCGCAGTCGCAACCTTCTTCAGACTGGCGATACCACGGCCACCGGTCAGATCATCAAACAGCCGCTCGACCTTAGCCGGCTACAGTGCCGAGCTCTGCAAGCGGCTCAATACCAAGAGAAAACACTCCGCTTTTGCCAAAGCAACAAAACGCAGCTCCTAAAAAAAGGGATTGGCTTCGCCACTTTCTTCCATGGCGCAGGCTTCACTGGATCCGGTGAGCGCTATCTCCAATCAGTTGTCGAACTTGAGACAACGCCGGACGGACGCGTCTGCATTTTGTCTTCCATGACCGAAATGGGGCAGGGCACCAACACCATCCTGACCCAGATCGCAGCCGAAGCCTTACGCATTACCTACGAGCAGGTCGAGATTCGCAGGCCTGACACCACTTCCGTCCCTAACAGCGGGCCCACTGTCGCGTCGCGCACTTCCATGGTTGTCGGAAAACTGATAGAAAGCGCTGCCCTGAAGTTGAAACAGGAGCTGATTGCGCGCGGCTACCTTGACTCCGGATACACCCCCATGCAATTCAGCGATGCCGTTCATCGTTGTACAGCAGCGCACGGACCGCTCCGCACCAGTTCACAATACGAGGAGCCGGCGGATATCTTCTGGGACGATGGGAATTACCGCGGCGATGCTTATGGTGCCTACTCCTGGGCCGTTTACGTTGCAGAGGTAACCGTTGACTCACTGACGGGCGAGGTGCAGGTAGACAACTTCGTTGCCGCCCAGGAGGTAGGGCGTGTGCTCCATCCAATCCTTGCCAGTGGTCAAATCGAAGGCGGCGTTGTCCAGGGCATCGGCTTCGCGCTTTACGAGAAGGTCGTGTGGAACGAGGGCAGCATGGCTAACAACCAGATGACCAATTACATCATCCCTACCTCCATGGATGTGCCGCCCATCGAGGTCCTCTTCGAGGAAATCCCTTATGAGCATGGCGCGATGGGAGCCAAGGGTATCGGTGAGCTTCCGATGGACGGACCAGCCCCAGCGCTCTTGAATGCGATTGAAAATGCTGTCGGTATCTCCTTCAATCACGTGCCGCTCCTTCCGGAGGAGATTCTTCACGCCCTCTCACTCCAGCAGATGTCCGCAAGGGAGAGACCCGCCGCTTGACCAAACGCTCGATCGCCTTTACGGTGAATGGTGAAATACGCGTCGTCAACACCTTCCCGCTCCGGCGCCTGCTCGATGTGTTGCGTGAAGATCTTCAATTGACCGGTACGAAGGAAGGTTGCGGCGAGGGTGAATGCGGTGCCTGCTCTGTCCTTGTCAACAACGAGCTCGTCAATAGTTGTCTTGTGCCAGTTATGCAAGTGTCTGGTGCTACGATCTGCACTGTCGAAGAGCTTGCGAAGAGTGGTCAGTTGCATCCCGTGCAAAGGGCCTTTACTGAAACCGGTGGCGCGCAGTGCGGAATCTGCACTCCTGGAATGCTGATGGCATCCGTCCAACTCTTGTCCAAAAATCCACATCCCACCATGGACCAGATTCGCGAAGCGCTGTCCGGCAATTTGTGCCGCTGCACCGGTTACGGCAAGATCTTCGAAGCGGTCTTCCGTGCCAGTCGACCCTTGATATGAGATCGATCATCCCGGATTTTGATCTGGTCAATGCTGCCGACCTCCCTTCGGCGTTGGAACTGCTCTCGAACGGAGAAGGATGGCGGCCCATTGCCGGCGGCACCGATCTGATGGTTCTCCTAAATGCCGGAAGGCTTCCTCACCGGCGTCTGGTCAGCATTCGTTCCCTGGAAGAACTTCGCTGCATTCAGACCGGACCCAATAGCATAACCATTGGTGCAGCCGCTACGTACACACAAATTCGTGAGAACGCCGAGCTCCGCCGTAACTTCTCTTTACTCTGTGACGCGGCAAGCTGGACCGGTGGCGTTGCAATCCAGCACCGCGGAACACTTGGGGGCAACATCGTCAATGCCTCGCCGGCAGCGGACTCAGCACCCGTGCTCTTGATCTTCGACGCTGCCCTCGAATTGATCTCCAGGCAAGGAGTTCAGAGCCTTGCCTATGAGGACTTCCATAGCGGTTATAGAGTGACACGCATGCGGCATGATGAAGTATTGCGCAGCATTCGCCTGCCGCTTCGCCAGGGACACTGGCGATATTACATCCGCAAGGTGGGCGCAAGAAAGGCGCAAGCCATCTCCAAAGTATGCATTGCCGCGGGGGCCAAAATGGCGGGAACCGACATCGAGGACGTCCGCATTGCCTTCGGTAGTGTCGCTCCTATCCCCCTACGATGTTTCGCAACAGAGCAGGTATTAAGGGGAAAAAGACTCGATTCATTTCTATCGGAACTTGCCCGCAATACTTTACGAAACGAGATCACTCCCATCTCCGATATACGTTCCACAGCCCGGTACCGCAGCGAAGTCGCCGTGAACCTGCTTGGAGATTTCCTCAAAACGCTACGATGACGCTGCAGGATCTTAACTCTGCATCCCCTGAACAAACTCAGAAGGCTCTCCTTGCATGCTGCGGCTCTCTTACGTGGGCGAACATGATCGTTCAACAGCGGCCATTCCCGACCGTCAATGAGTTGCTCAAAGCATCTGATGAAGTCTGGTGGTCGCTGGACAAGATCGATTGGCTGGAAGCCTTTTCCAAGCACCCCAAGATTGGCGACAGTAAACCTATGACGGGCTGGTCTTCGGACGAGCAGCGTGGAATGGATGCGGCGACCCAAGAAACGGCTAGGCTCATGGTCGAGATGAATCGTGCATACCAGCAAAAGTTCGGTTGGATCTTTGTTGTTTGCGCTACCGGTAAGAGTGCTGAGGAAATGCTCGAGTTGCTCAATGCCCGTCTGCGCAACACGACCTCCGTGGAAATCGCGATTGCGGCGGCAGAACAGGCGAAAATAATTCAACTACGTCTGAGAAAGCTTGTCGCTCAATGAGTCGCATTTCAACGCACGTTCTAGATCTGGCCACAGGCCGTCCCGCGCAGGGCGTCGCTGTTCATCTCTTCGCCGATCACGTCAGGCTAAACTCTACCGTTACAGACGAGAACGGGCGGTGCAGTTCGCTTCTGCCCCCTGAATCACAACTCCGCAGCGGAACCTATCGCATCGTTTTCGATGTGCTCGCGAGTTTTCCCGACAGCTTCTATCCTGAAATCACCTTGGCCTTCACCGTGAAAGACCCTGCGTCGCATCATCATGTTCCTCTCCTGCTCAGTCCATTTGGTTACACAACCTACCGGGGTAGCTAAATGGCGACCCTGATCTCCGGCGCCTACGGCAAAACAGGCATTCGTCTGACCTACGTGGATCGCAGTGCACCCCGGCATTTGCTTCGAGAAGTTGCCGTCAAGATTCTGTTCAGCGGAGACTTCGCCGATACTTACCTGACCGGCAATAACGGAAAAATTTTGCCGACCGACACTATGAAGAACACTGTCTACGTGGTCGCGCGTACTGTGAACTGGAGCAGTGTCGAGATTCTTGCGCAAGCTTTAGCCGAACACTTTCTTACAGCCATAGCGCATCTTCACGAAGTTCGAATTGAGATTGAAGAAACGCCGTGGGCGCCCATCGGCAATCATCATGCCGCATTCATCCAGTCGGGTGGCGAGCGCCGCACAACCACGGTAATCGCCGGCCGGCGTGACTCAGTGACCAACTCAGGTGTTAAAGGTCTGCAGATCCTCAAAACTGCGAACTCAGGATTTACCGGCTACATCAGAGATCAATACACTACCCTGCCCGAGACTCTCGATCGCCTTTTGGGAACGGTCCTCGAAGCTGATTGGAAGTATAGTGCCACAGTGTCTGATTTCAACGATACGCACCGGTCCATTCGCTCGGCATTGCTCGACTGCTTTGCCGGCCACCAAAGCCTGTCGGTCCAGCAGACGCTGTTTGCCATGGGGAAAACAGTTGTTGATCGATTCGAAACCGTGGAGCAAATCAAACTCATGATGCCGAACAAGCACTGCCTTCTGGTTGACCTCGGCAAATTCGGCCTCGACAACCCAAACCAAGTCTTTGTCCCTACAGATGAACCATCCGGTTACATCGAAGCTTGCGTTCGGCGATAAAACTTGGGAGTCCAATTACCGCCGTACTAACCCAGCCACTGCGGATTCTTGATGGTGCCGTCAAACTGGGTGCTCACCTTGAACATCTCGTATTTACCAGTCATTGCCGCTTCCCGCGTTTTCTCTAAAATCGCAATGACATCCGACTCGGCCAACGGTTGAAATGTGCGCGCTGCCTCAAAGGCTTGATCGAGAATCTTCATGCTGTCGCATCCCGTGATCACCACGGACGTAGGCAGGTTCAAGGCGTAATGCAGACATTCGATCGCCGTAACCGTGTTGCTCCGGAAGATAGAACCAGCGGCCATGGGCTTCATCCCCAGCACCGCAATGCCTTGTTCCACTAGCTTGGGAACAACGTTATTTGCAAAGCTCCTAAAATGGGCATCCATAGGGTTTAGCGGCATCTGGCACGAATCGAAATGGAAGTTGTGCAGCTTAGCCACTTCCAGCATGCGCTCGTGCACCAGCGGATCTTTGTGACCCGTAAATCCTATGTAGCGAACTTTACCTGCTTGCTTTGCGGCCAGAACCGCTTCGAGCGCTCCCCCTTCAGCAAAGAAGCGGTCAGGATCGTCCAAACGGATGTTCTCGTGATACTGAATCAAATCAATATGGTCAGTCTGCAGGCGTTTGAGCGATTCGTCAATCTGCTGACCCGCTGCTTGCTTCGTGCGCCCGTCGAACTTGGTCATCAGAAATGCTTTCTGCCGGTAACCATCTCGCAGAGCTTTCCCCATGCGAACTTCGCATTCTCCGTTCGAGTAGTCCCAGCAATTATCCAGAAACGTCAGTCCGCGATCAAGAGCAGAACGCACGATTTGGGTCGCTTCGTCCTCACTCGGATGCGCCAGATGAGCCCCGCCCAGACCAATCGCGGACACCCGCTCACCCGTACTCCCTAACTTCCGGTAAATCATCCCGTTGGCTTCAGCAGATTCACCGCGCTGGGCGCCTGTGAGGGCCGCTACACCAACGCAAGCAATAGCGTTTAAAGCTTGTCTTCGATCCATATCACTACAGCTTATGACGTCGCATTTATCGTGACGCCGTCTCAGTTGATGCACCTGCGGATTGACGCCTGCTCCTTGCACAACGCCTGCTGAGTAGACTTTGTGTATGAAGCACGGTCGAGTATCCCTTCTTGTCTGCCTTATAGGGATTGCTGTCGTCATTTGCGGCTGCGGTCCTACTGAATCGGAACGGCAACGCGAAGCCGATGCCCACTCTGCCGCTGGTAAAGCAGGGAAGGCAGCGCATAGCGTCGCGGTCCACGCGGAAGCAGCAGCCGCAGTCGTAGGACGCAAATTGGAAAAGGCTGCCCACCAGGCTCATGAAGGCTGGAAAGAAGCAGCCCGCGAAGATCAGGCTAAAAAAAGATAACCCGTCAGGGGCTTACCGAAATCGGAACCGGATTGGAAATAATCTCGTTGTTATCAATGTCTAAAGCCCACACCTGCAATGTATGAAGGCCAGCATTTAGTGTCGCTGTATCGACTTGGTAAATGTATGGCGGATTGGTCACTGCCTCCGTCCCTACTTCAACGCCGTCCACTAACAAGTGCGAGCCTGCCGAACTGAGTGTGCGACCGATCGACGCAGTAATCGTCACTGGGCCGGCCAGCGTTTGTGCGCTAAGCGGAAACGTGAGCGCTACCGGATACCCGTTGAGAGCGGGGGACGTAACGGACGCGCTCGTGCCTCCTGAGTTCGACACCATAACTGTGACCGGGTCTGAAAGAAGCGTGTTATTACCCGTATCGTGAGCCCACACTTGCAAAGTGTGCGATCCGTCGGAAAGCGTCGTGGTGTCCAGCAAATATAGGTAAGGCCCCCCGGTGACTCGCTGAGTGCCGATTTCCCTGCCATCGACCATCAGAAACGAACCGGCAGCATCAAGTCCGTGCGTAATAGCTGCAGTTACCGTTATCATGCCCGAGAGAGTCTGGCCGGCCCCTGGGCTGGTAATCGACACCGGTGATGAAGGGGCCGGTTGAGGCGGCGGCTCCGGCTGAGGATTGGGCTGCGGCACAGGAGGCGGCGGGCTCGGTGGAGTGGGTGCCGGTGGATTCGGATTCGGCGGATTCGGACTCGGCGGATTTGGGCCAGTCTGGTTCGCATCCGCATAAATCTCGACCACCGTGGAGTTGTTGGCCTGCCAGTAATCGGCATGAATCATCAGGATGTCGCCACGACGAACTGAATCCGTTAATTGCGGTCGGTATTGGGACAGCTTCGCTGGATCGACATCGTTAATCAAATTCACGCTGAAAGCATCAGGATAGTAGTTGTAAACATCAGCAGCCGTGCCCAGGTCGTTGTGGAAAAGAAAGCTTTGGAACGGGGCGGTGTAGGCGTAATATTTCGGGGTGCTTTCCTCGGGAATAATAAGCGAGTCGGGAAGAGCAGACGCTACTTGCTGAAAGAGAGATGGATCGAGATTGCCGCCATTCGCTTCGACAGACGAATCGACGTAGAACAGCGTCGCGCCCCAGCGGTCATGCGCGAATTTCATTTTGCGGATCATTTCAGACACAACCTGGCTGTCGGGAAGAGAGACCTGACTGGCTGTCCCGTCTGGATACAGGGTGAAATGCTGAGGTCGCACGCAGACTCCTACGCGGAATCCGGAATCGGTCATGGTCTTAAAATAAGCGTCGTCCAGCTTCATTCCGGCATATTTTGAGCTCGTATCTGAAATCACGCTCTCCATCTCTGGAGCAGCCTGGGCAATCTGATCGGGCGCGCAAACATAGCTGGTCGTTTGCGGATATTGCTCACCTTCGATATCCCAAGTTATGGCGCCTTGAGCATTCATTTGCTGAAGATTAACGACATTGCTGGCTGCTTGCGCCAGGATACGGGCTTGGAACTTCACCAAACCCGCAGCAGTCGTAACGTCGAAATCACCCGAGTTACTGTCGTTGAAGTACCGCCGTGGATTATTGCTGTACCCAAGCGGCTGGTTGGGTGTTCCTTGTGCCGAACTGGCCAGAAAAACCGTCCCGATTATCCGGCGATCGTTCCATTGCAATTGCGCCGGCCAAGTCTGTGCCCAGTTCTGGTACACGTCAGCAGCGATGTTTGACAGCGCCGTGCCCGAGCGCGCAAAGCGAAGAGATACCGTGTAGGAATCGGTCTGTCCAGGGAGCACTGGCCGATCGTTATGCGGGAAAAAAGTGGCCATATCATCTAGCGCCGTCCCGCTGATAACTGGATAATAATTGTTCCCGTTGCCTGCTGGCTCAAAGCCGGTGTAAAGAGGTTTGGAGGCGTCGCTGAGAACAGAGGCGACTTCACCAGACCCGAAATCAGCCAGCGTTACGCTAGGCCCGGTCGTGTTAAATGCCAAGTGCTCGTACGAGGGATTCGTAAAGCCAATCGGTAGTTGAGGAAAGCGCAGGACGAAAGGATAGATAGTAGCGCCATCAAAAATCACTCCAGAATTTGTAAAATTCTGGGTCGTCACGTTCATATTCAGCGTGTTGCCGGACTGAGTAAATTGCACGGCGATCTGGCCCCAGATGAACGAGTAAGTCCAGGTGCTAGTCGCTGGATTCCAGGCGCGGCCGTTATTTGATTCTCCCCAGTCGAACTGCCCTCCCGATAGCACATTGCCGGAAAGATCAGATACTTTCATATGCCAGATATGGAAGGCATCCGAAGGGTTTTGGCTCACGTCTTCGAGTACTACGCCGTTGTAGCTTAACTGCCCAATTCCGGAGACGCCGTAACTGACGCTCAGGCCTGTGCTTCCCGGCGTCTGGGCGGACAAGGGAAACGCCGGCGAGCAAACGAGGGCTATGACGAATAAATACAGATTTCGCCTCATAGAAAACCTTTACGATTGTGTACTACGGGAGTCCCCATGCCCGGCGATATGTCTCCCCAGGATTTTTCGGCCCCGGCCAACGGGCGGGCTAAGTGGCTATTCCGGCTAACATGCTCAGGCAAGAAGGTATAGTCCCACAGAGTAAGCGGGCGAGAACAGACTCCAGCAACGTAGCGGCCGTTCAGAAATTGACTCATATGCATCCAGGAGGCATACTGATGCATATGCGAACCACCTTGATCTTAGACGATGATCTGGTCGAGAAAGCCCGGCAAATCACCGGAGTTCAGGAAAAGACGGCGTTGGTGCGGGCTGGTCTGAAAGCTCTGATCGCAAGCGAAGCTGCAAAGCGCTTAGCGGCTTTGGGTGGCAGCGAGCGCGCACTCCGGCCCATTCCCAGGCGGCGTCCCCCGAACGGCTGATGGTGCTCGTTGACACGTCCGTTTGGATCGAGCACTTTCGCCAGAGTGAACCTCGCCTCCAGGAACTCCTCTGCGATGGTCTCGTATTGATGCATCCGTTCGTCCTGGGGGAGCTTGCCTGCGGCACGATCAAGGATCGCGTCACTGTTCTGGCCTACCTGAACGCCTTGCCCAAAGTAGCGGATGCCTCTCACGACGACACTCTCAGCCTCATTGAAGGTCGCAAACTGTGGCGGCGCGGAATCGGTTGGGTGGACGTGACCTTGATGGCTTCCGCTTTGCTGACAAACTGCCGGTTCTGGACAATGGACAACCGCCTCAAGCGAGCCTGTCACGAGAGTGGTCTGCCAACCTACCCTGAAAGCTACTCTCTTCCCTCGGTCCGCTCCCGGCGGTGATCGGCGGATTATGCAACGCGCTGCCTCCCGGCTCCTTGATGCATCACTGGCGATTCAAGGAGTCTCCGCAGGCACAATCCGCTCAATGCGGTCAGGCTGGTTGAGCACAACATATAAGTCGCCCTCCGGCCCGTTTGCGATATCCCGCACACGTCCTATCCCTTTGAAAAGAATTTCCTGGTGCACTACTTTGCCGCCTTCAATCACTAAACGCAACAGCTCTTGAGCTGCCAGTGATCCCAGCATCAGATTGTTCTTCCATTGCGGAAACCGGCTTCCCGTATAGAAAGTAAGTGGACTTGTGGCGATGGAAGGAACCCAGTAGGCGACCGGCTGATCCATTCCGTCGAGGGCCAGGTGGTCGGTGATCGGTGTGCCATCGTAGTTCATCCCGTAAGTAATAACCGGCCAACCGTAGTTGTGCCCGGGACGGAGAATATTCAGTTCATCGCCTCCGCGCGGGCCATGCTCGGACTCCCACAAATCTCCCGTAACGGGGCTGAACGCGAGACCTTGAGCATTGCGATCACCATAAGTCCAGATGCTCGGTATCGCTCCAGTCCGATGGATAAACGGATTATCTTGGGGAATGCTGCCATCGTCATTTACGCGATGCACTTTCCCGTTCGGTTGCGACAGATCTTGCTCATCTCCAGGACAGGCACGGTCACCAATCGAGAAGAAAAGATGCCCCTTGCCGTCAAATAACAGACGCGACCCGAAGCGCTGTCCACCGGCACGATACAGCGAGTCGTCAGCCTTGAAGATCTGTTGCTGATCAACCAGAGCATCACCCCGTAAGCGGCCTCGGATCACGGCCGTCATCGCCAGGCCCCCCGGACTTTTGTCGCCGTAAGAAAGATAAATCCAATCATTGCCCGGACGAGAGTAATCCGGATGCAGCACGACATCCAGCAGTCCCCCCTCGCCTCCAAACACCGCAGGAATGCCCCGTACCGCTTCCGGCAACAACTTCCCGTTCTCAATGATGCGTAAGCGGCCAGCCCGTTCGGTCACCAGGATGCGGCCATCGGGCAGGAACGCAATCGCCCAGGGCGCCTCCAGTCCGGTTTCCATCACCGGTTCCAGCTTGAACGAACTGTTCTCACCTTGCACGATCGCGCCTGGGACCGGAGCATTGTATTTGGTATGAGCTGTCTCTACGCTGGCGGCCCGCTCGCGAATATAGATGACCAGCGCCCGGATTTCGGGAGCGTCCAGGTCTTTCTCCATCGCTGGCATACCGGCCTCAGGATGGCCCTTGCGGATACTCGCGGCAACACTGGAATCATCGCCGCCATAACGCCAGATGCCGTCTACCAGGCTGGACGCCGGCCCGCCCGCCATATCTGTTCCATGACAGCTGGCGCACTTCTCGGCATAAAGTTTGGTGACATCCCGGCCTCGGCTGGGAGGATTCTGTTGCCCAAAAGAAGCGAGGCTTCCCAGACTCACCCAAATCACCACCCACAGATTCCATCGTTTCCTCGCCACCATCCCCCACCCCAATCGAACATCGCCCGAAAATTTTGCTTCGCCAGAGACTTGCCGCATCTTAACTGTATTTTGCACCGAACGCCCTCGACTCAAACAACGGACGGGCTGCAAGCCGGTCGAGGTGACTGTCGCCGTTGAGGAGCTTTCTCGATTGGAGGAAGAATTGAACGCAGAGCTTCGGCTGGCCACCAACCCTTTGTGGCAGCAGCTCCATCGCTACTATCCACAGATGCTCAGCCTAAACCTGCTGAGTGAGGCCCCACTCCGGCTCAAGGAGCGGAAATTCACACTGCTCGATCAGCAGCTTCGAGACGTGAGTCGACGGATTGGAAACATCCTCGCCGCGTTGGCAAAATCCAACGCCGAAGATGGCGCATCGCCATCTTGATGCGAGTTTGATCCTTTCCGTTCCCGGAAGTTGGCCGGCAGCCACATCGCCCTTCTGACGGAAGCCTCTCGACCTATCCGGGAGCGTGAATCAAGCTTTACGTGTTCTGTGGTTCCAGGAACTCACTACTTGGAATGGTAAACACCTGGCGACTACTCATTCGAAATGTCCGAATATCGCTCGCCGTCATTGCTCACAAACAGTGCTCTTCAGCCGCAGGAACCGAGCAGCGTTCCGGCAAAGCACATCGCGCTTTTGGTTCTCGGTCAAAAATGGCGCCGAAGTTCGGGCTATTGCTAAACCGAACGAGTCGGGCCACATCATGTTGTCGGTGCCATACATTATCCGGTCTGCGAATCCTGCATCTACGATTCGATGCAGGTATCCGTGAAACTCGGCTTCAGGGAGAACCCAATTGATTACAGCGATGTCTACATAGACCTGCGGATGGGCATACAGCAGACCAAGAAACTCGTTTATGAACGGCCATCCGGCATGACAGATGTAGACACGCAATTTCGGATGACGGACGAGCACATCCTCGAGAAGTAGAGGGTTGCTGAGCCGCATTCGATATTCCGGGAAGCCAACGTAAGCGGCACCGGTGGCCCAAGCCCCATGTGAATACCCACAGGAATCTCAAGTTCTTCCGCGAGCGACCAATACTGATCCAGTTCTGGCGAAGCAGGTGGAAGACCCGCGTACTGAGGAGCGAACTCGGCAAGTGAGTCGAGCTTACCTTCCTTATGCATCTGGCGGAGTACTGCCGGCAAGATGCCGAGGTCACCAGGAGAAGACCCGAATGGGCCGTCACGCCACTCGAGCGCAAAGCCAAGCGCGCGCATGTAGTACTCCAAACTGGCCTCGATATTCGAGACGCGCAGAATCGGTGTGACATGGCCAACTTCCAGTGCGGTCGAATTGGCAGATGCGCTGTCTTGATTTGGCATATCAAGCCTGGGGGGCATTCTGTCCTTCACTTACCGGAATCACAAGGCCATGGCGATTCCGAGCGAATCACGGGCAAACGGGAAACCGAGCGCCCGCAAAGACGGCATAGATCGTTAGTGACGTTAGTACTCAATCTGGAGTGATCCGGCGCAACAAAGCAGGGCAGCGATGTGAGGCAGATCGCCGTGTGACGCCGCAAGTGTTGCACCGGGGATGGCTTTTTTCATAGCTGAGGCCTCACAATCAACCTCATGCGTCTGTTGCCGCTTTGCCTGCTGCTCGCAGTGCTTGGTTGTCTGCTGTCCCCGTTCCTGCTCACCGCCTGGTTGCGCGAACATCGCGGCGTGGACGTTACCGGTACGGTGACCCGGAAGCAGGAAACAGTCTGGCATTCCGCGTTCGAGAACGACATCACACGCTCCGCCATGGTCACTGTCTCGTATTTCCCTCCGGGTAGATCGTGGTCTGCGTATAAAACGGTGACATTACCCTTGGAGCGTTACGACGAAATCAATCGCGGTGATGTCCTCCGAATGCGCTATCTGCTCGAACGGGATCTGCCGGACTACCCACTGCTGCATTCGTTATACCGGTCGGGTTTCTTGCCGGTAGCAAGTGTGGACGGGCGGAGTGTCTTTAGGGTCTGGCGGGACCTGCTTCCTGAACTACCGGTGCGCTTAATTTGCGGTGTTACGGCTGTGATTCTTGTACTGTGGCTTTGGTACAAATTGCGGATCCCCGGCGGCGTCTTTGCGATAGCGATCTGTTTTCTTGGAGCGCTCGGCGCCATAAGTCTTTCGGAGATTCCGCACCCCATGGCTCCGCTACAAGGAGCCGTCCTCGCCGGGCAAGCAACGGTGCAGAACGAATGGACTATCGATAAGGTGTTTGTTAGCCGGAACTCAACCAACCCCTGGAGCCTGGATCAACCTGTTCAGTACGTTTCGCTTGAGTTCGTTCCGGAAGGCCGTCGCGAGTCGGTGGTGGCTGCTGACAATATCGATGCAGGGAGCATTCCGAACCTCAAGGTAGGGCAGCCCCTGGCAGTTCAATATGAACGGGCAAATCCCAGGAATGCGAGGCTGGTCCAAGGAACGCGCATCTTTTGGAAGAAGAACTTGCGTGGGCTGGCGATCACCGCTGTGATCTGGATTGTCCTCGGCGGCTTGGCAATGGTGCTGTGGACAGGCGTCTTCCGTGGGCGGCCCGGCACTGAAAGGACCACAACTTCCGCCTGATGAGACGCCGCGCAGCCTTATGGGGATGCATACGCCGCCACTCGCTGCAAGCGATGGATGCGAGCGCTCGACCTCTTGAGACGCTCTCATTTTCGCCGATGCCATCCGCAACTCGATCGTTCAGAGCGGCCATGAATCACTTCATGAATGATCCGGCAGTGCATCTCTGCCCCGTACGCTTCCCGAACCGACCTTTGTCGAGTGCGTCCAGGATCAAAGAATGCGCCACCCCTTAATGACTGCTTGCTGACGGCAGCGCCAGTATAGGCCTGAATCCATTCAAAACTGCGTCAACGATGTCCCAATGAAGTGCTTCACTCAAACAGGAGGAGCATGTTAATGAGATAACGGACTTCGTGGACCGAGAGGGCGGCCAGGAACAGGTCCACTTCCTGAACCAGGAGGGCAGGCATGCTTTCCGCGTCCGTTGCTATGTCTTTTATTCCGCGAAGCGAAAAGATGAGCAGACGCGCTACCTGCTCGGCCGAGAGCTTAAGCGGGATGCCACCACTGCTTCTCTCAGTAGTTCTGCATAGAACGAAGTCAGTACCTTCATACCTTTGTTTTACGGTAGGATCGGCCATGTCGAAAGCATCGCGCGCATCAGGGTACGCATCTGTGAGCCGGAAACCGCTTATTGGCCAATGCTCCACACAGAACAGTACCCGGCGCTTAACCGTCTTTAACTTCGGGATCTCCTTCCGATAACTCTCGATTTCACTTATGGACTGCGGGAGCACGCGAGCAGGACGACAGCTCGATCTCAAGTTCTGCCCTGGATCTTTAATGTTAAGGGTCACTGTCGTCCGGGTTCCATCCAGGGCTAGTTCTAAGGAGAGAGCGAAGTGATTACGAATCAAGAAGCTTGGAAACTCTATGCGAGATATCTGGAAGGTCGGAAGGCGATTTCAGACGAACAGCGCATCAGAATCGCGGGTGAGGTCGTCGCAGAAGATGTTCACTATTCCACACCCCGCCACGAATGGGGAAACCGCCAAGATATCGAACTTAATTACTTTTGCGCCGTCAGTTCGACACCCTAATTGAAAGCCGTACGTTTCTGCACAGGCGCCCGATATCGCGTACCGGGTAGAGGACCAAGCCCGCTACTTCGAGGCATTCGTCGAAGAGTGATCTGGGAGAAGCGGTGTTGGTTTTCTTCTGGGCAGAACCGGGATCGATCATATCGCCTGCACAAGCCGCCTGGCTCAAGGCACGGCTGAAAGCCTGCAGATCCGTGGCGCTCGGATCTACCACTTCGTCCAGGAGGACCTTGCCGACCTCTTTGGGGAACACATCGCCGATTGGCTTTCCACGTTTCGTTAAGGAACCGGGCCTGCCATCTTTTCCCGACTGAAACGGACTCCAGCGACGCGCGTTGTCCGCATCCGCCCACAAGTGAACAAAAGGTGGGCCGAAGAGACAGCCCAATGATTGCACTACTCTCGGAAGACGATCACTGAATGAATGCAACGAGTCCCGGGACACTATGTTCAGGAGAATTGTGCGGTGTCGACACCATGCGCATAGCGGGCAACACGGCCGGAAAGCGTGCTCCTTTGCGGTACGCGTTAACGGGTTCCCGGCTGATCGAAATATCTTGCAGCTCGAAACGATCGCTTCAACAACCACGGGCATGTCTGCCAACCCTCGTTACGCCAAAGGCTGGCAGGTCAACGGACGCGGAACTTGGTGGTACATCGGCGATCTCCCGGGTTCTTTCCTCGGTATTGGTTCGCGCCGCAACTGGTTATTGCTGGGCTGCGTTCATGAATACACGACGCCTGAATCCCGATTTGCGGCTTGCGCTCAACAGAATGATGTGGGACATGGTTCGCAAGATAAGCGCCTGAGTGAGCCAGGTGGATGGCTGGGACAGGCAAAAGCATCATCAGGCCCGGAACTGCGCTGCCCGATCGCTGGCCCACTCGCGGAACGTATGGGCCGGTGATCCCGTGATCTCGGCGACGGTCGAAGTCACGAATGCGGGTTCTCCCACTGCGGCAGCCCAGGCGTCCAGCAGAAAGTTCGCAACAAACGGGGGCATAAAGCTGGGCAGTTCACGCAGCCAAGCCTCTGCCCCGATTTCTTCAATCCGGAGCGACCGGCCGAGAACGGAGCCGATGATGGCAATCTGCTCGCATTGACTCAGCGATTGTGGTCCAGTGAGTACATATTCCGCCCCGGAATGTACGTCTTCACACAGCGTGCGTACTGCCACCGCAGCAATATCCCGCTCGTCGATTGGCGCCGTAGACACCTCAAGATACGGCCACCGCACCACATCGCCGGCTCGTATCTGTGGCGCCCACCAGCCCAGGGCGTTCCGGGCGAACATCCCTGGGCGCAGAAACGTCCAGTCCACTCCCGAGGTCTCGATCAGCCGTTCCAGCAGTTCCGCGCGAGCCCGTGAGGCATTAGGCTGCTGGAACAGCGGATGTGCGGTCTTGAGCGGGGCAGAGAGAAATACAATGCGCCGAACGCACCTCGCGATCTGTTCCAAAGCAGGAGCGACAGCCCCCGCCGCAGCTACCCAAACCAGGAACACCGTGTCGATCCCATCTAGACACTCAGCGAGCGTCTCGGGACGAGTAAGGTCTCCCGACACGATCTCGACATGCGCAGGCAGACCAGCCATATCCGGATTGCGCACCAGCGCGCGCACCTGCAACCCCGTCGTTGGCAGTCGAGAGAGCACTTGGCCGCCGATGTTGCCTGTTGCGCCCGTGATCAGGATCCGTCTCATAAACCGATTGTCCTAAGGGGATCGTTGGGGTAGGATTACCTTTCCTTTTGAGGCGCGAATGCTACGCATCGGATCGATCGTTTGGGGAGTTCGGGATATTCGTAGGGCTGTGGAGTTCTGGTCGGCTGCGCTTCATTACCGCTTGTTGCGTGAGCCGGATATCGACTGGGCGATCTTGGTTCCGGAGAGCGGGCCGGGACCACAACTCGCATTGAAGCTGGTCTCCTCTGATGCGGAAACGCATCAGAGACATCATCTCGATCTGTATGCGAGCGACCAGAGCACTGAGATCGAAAGACTGCTTGGCTTGGGTGCAAAACGAGTCGACTGGCGATATGAACCAGATGCCGACTATGTCGTCCTTGAAGATAGGGACGATAATCGTTTCTGCGTCATTAGGAAGTAGCAAGTCCTGTGCTTGTGTCGGGCTTTCCAATTTGGCCTGTCTAGGTGGACGATCTTCACATCGACAAATCCGAAGGAAACAACCCTCATCTAGACACGCTGGACGGTCGTTACCTTCTTCGCTCGAATGGCGCACCCTGAAAAGTGCTTTGAGGCAGCCGCACCTCTCGCCCCGCGTTCAACGCCGGTGTATTCAGCAATGCCTTGATTTGACTCGAGTGCAGCTCGTTTGCCTATGCAACCGGTCCAGCCTACGGTCTTGTCATCTAGGTCCTCTGGAGAAGGATGTGAAAGGCGCTTTCTCCCGAGGCTGTTCTGGCAGAGGAGAAGCCGAGCTTTGGCATGTCGAGGCCGGCGAGGAGAGCCTCTCCTTGCCCCAAGAGTATTGGCGACATTGCCAGATGCATCTCGTCAACGAGACCCGCCGCGAGATACTGGCGGATAGTTGCCGGCCCTCCGCCTACGCGGACGTCCTTGCCTGCTGCCGCCTGCTTGGCGCTGGCAAGAGCGGCTTCCGCCCCGTCCGTCACGAAGTGAAAGGTCGTTCCCCCGTCCATCAGGAGCGCAGGACGGGCGTGATGAGTCAGCACGAACACCGGGGTGTGAAAGGGCGGGTTGGCGCCCCACCAGCCTTTCCACGCTTCATCGTTCCACAAACCACGAACCGGTCCGAACATGTTGCGGCCGATAATCCATGCACCCACGTTCTCAAACGACTGCGCGGCGAAGCGATTATCCATACCCTTTGATCCGCCACTTCCTCCGGTCATCTTCTTGAAAACCTCAGTGTTCAGGAGCCATGTCAGCAAATCGGCGCCCCGTACGCCAAGCGGATTGTTGCTGTCCTGCGCCGGGCCGGCCCCGAACCCATCCAGCGAGATGGAAAATGCTGCGACTCTGACTTTGCTCATGGTCTGCTCCTTCGAGCACGCGGTTACCCAAATAGGTGTTTGAGATCGGGTCCGCTCCCGGTAATTACAACATGCCAAACACCCCAGGGGAAGAATCCGATCGGTATCGGGAAGTCCGCATACCCGAAATGATCTGCCATTCCGCGCCTCGCAATTCCCGCTACATCACACGCCAGTCCAAAATTGGCAGCGTAAACCCGGAAACACGTTGAGAATCTGCGGGACATTTTGGCGACGCTTAACGCCGCTCTTACGGTTGCTCAGATGGATTTATCGGGATTCCGGTTGCATTCGCTCAAAGGCCAGAGGAAGGCTGGCCGAAAGCAAAGAAGGATCCACTCTGGCTAAACGGGCGAGAGTCCTGGCATCGACTTTGTCAGTCTTCTTCGAGCTTTCATAGATCAGACGCACTTGGCTGGTATTCGCCACAATGACTTCAAACCCGAGGTCACTTAGAAGAGAGCTAACCAAGCGTGAATGTCCTCCAACTTCGGGAGCCACACGGCAAGGCCGAAGGCCGGCGAAGTACTGTGAAGTGCTGCCCGGCGTCGAATGCAAGGATCCCTCAATCGCGATCTCTCCTTTTGAGTTCAGAACGCAATAATGACTGGTTCGATCTCCGAGGTCAAGCCCAACTGTGAGGACTTCACTTTCGGAATGCGAAATAAGCAGATGATCGTTTTTTGAGGATGTCTCTTTCATGGCTTTGCCGGGCGGCTCCTGCTCTCAGAGCCTGACGTGCTCTGTGCAAGGCCGACCTTCTCATCCCGTCTGCAAAAAGGCGTGAGGTTCACCAGCCTTCCACACTGAGCACTATTTTTATTACGCCGCATCGCCGAGAGTTCGTAGAGCCTTCTTTTCTGCTCGGCGAGCGGTTCCGTATTGAGGTATTGCATGGCCTCGAGTCAGTTCTCGTCGATCTCCATTGCCAGGGCCGTACTAGGCGTAAAACAGGCAGCAGCATTCGGAAAGATACGGACGACCAGAGTTCTCCGTTTGATCTCTTCCATGAGTCGTTCGAGCAGGTACGCGGCCCGGATGACAGATGAGGGAAACCACGCGGGCAAGGCTTTTGAAAGTGGACGAGTAGCACGGCCAGGGCAACGACCGAGAATAGGAACAGCGAGTCAGCACCAGAAGCACAGCGGGTCCACGACGTCCAGGAGCCGCAGGCTGGGGCAGATTCACCAATGCGAGCAGCGCAGCCATCAGGGGCGTTCCAGTCAGGCCGGGATTGCTGAAGACGTAGACGAAGCCGGAGCGCATGGAGCTACAGCGCGGGGGGAGTAGGACCACGGCGGCGAGCCGGGACGCCAAGCACTTCCACATACTCGAAACTTCCCGGTTTGGCATGATCCACGGCAGCGGCGACAGGTGAGGGGTCTAGTTTCAGCCGGTTCCAGTCAATCGTTGGCAGCACGACCAGGGCCAGCGTTCGCGCCGTGAGGTTCTGCTGATAGGACAGATTTTTATCGCCCGTGACCATGACATCGAACCCCGCTTCCTGCGCGGCGTCCAGCAAATCGCCGTTTTTGAGTTCCTGCCAGCCGAGCTTTGCCGCCGTGCGGACCTCATGCCCCACAAGGTGACGGCGCAGCGGAACCGGTACGTTGTTATCAAACAGTACCTTCAAGGCTTGAGGGTCGGGTCACGCTTGACCGCATAGGAAAGCAGGGCGCGAACAGACGTTTCCGGTATCTCGAAATTCTCCGCTATCTCCTCAGCCGGGGAGCCGCCTACGTAGTTTTCCAATACCGCATCGGCGGGCATTCGCGTCCCTTTGAGGATGGGAACCCCGCTCACTTTGCCGGGAACGACTTCCACCAGTGGGCAATCTGACCAGTCCATAGCGGCGGTTTCCTGTCGTCGTTCGTCCATGACTCAAGCATAGGCGTGTTCGAGACCACAGGAAAGGGGCGAACTTCTAAACCCGGGTCCAGGGCCTTACGTTAGGTGCAGGAACTTGCTGATTATATTAATGACAACCCCAATTACAGTTAGACCGACAGGGCCACCCCACCAGCTTTCCTTTTTTTCCTTACCGAACACGTTCTGAATTCTGTTGATCTGGTTTACCGTGTTGCCATCGCCCGAAATATCGCCAACGCGGTTGCTCTGGTTTTGTTGCGTGTCCTGAATGTGCATCAGCAGCGGCATTTGGTTATTCAGGTTCTCTTCGTCTTTGTCGGCTTTATTTCGTCTATTCTGAGACCGTTCGAGGAACCTGAACCCGAGCCAGATTAGGCCAAAGCTCCAGCCAATCCATCCGAGCCAGGACAGCAGCGGCAATGGTTGAGTGAGCCTCGGGTAAGGCGAAATCGCACGTAGAAATGCCCATAGTTCGGGAACGTGCTGATCCAGCCATAGCCAAGCCATTGCAGCTAAGCGCGGCAGGATATTTACAAACAGGGCGTTCCGAAATTCTGGAGGCGCTAAGGCGAATCCCTCAATCGCACCTGTAGTAAGAAGAACCGGAGCGCCGAAACGTAACGCGATACCAGCAGCTTTAAAGTACCTTGCCTGCCGTCTGTTGTCTGCGATCTCCTGGCGCTTGCTTTCAATGAAGGCCGGGACGTTGAACATCGGACATAGTGTAACGCCGTTAGAACATTAGTTGCGGTGAATGTTCCGAACGTGCTGTACTCATCTAAACGAGGGTTTTGGTGAAAAACAGACCCCGGCATGTCTGTCTTGAAAGAAGTTTCCGCGAATATGGCCGACCGAGGCAAGGACGGGAAGAACCCGCCCAGCACCAACAGCGGTAAAGGGAAGATGACGGTTGTCATGTTCCAGTTCGAGGGGAGCGATGAAACCCTTCAGGACGGGTTCAAGGTTATCGGGCAAGCCCTAGAAAAGCTTATACCGACAGCGCCTGTGTATGTACCTGCGTTGCCGCCGACGAGAAACGGGCAAGCTGCGTTGCCAGCCGCTCAACAGCAACCCGAATACATTGAGGCGCAGACCGTAGAGGAAGACAGCCGCCAAGAACCGGCCGAGCAGCCGCCGCCAGGCCAAAACACAGTACGAAACGACCGCGGCGCGGCCCCAAGGCAATCGCCGCCCTCAAGGATATTGATTGGATCAGCCCCTCACCATTCCGCACCTACGCGGAGGAACGCCCGCCAAGCAATAACTACGAAAAGTTCCTTGTTGTCGGCGGGTGGTTCCGAGAGCATCGGAACGAGAACGTGATAACACCGTCTCACATCGTTTCCGCGTTTGACCTAATGGACTGGACAAAGCCCGAAGATATTCCCCAGACGTTCCGCAGCATCGCTTCGGATAAGGAGTGGTTTCAGAACGCAGGCCGTAATCAGTGGGAAGCTGGACAGCGTGGCTTGAACCACCTTGATCGTTTGCGACGTGGTGACGGGAACGCCTAAGTTGTCGAACGATCTTCAGCAGTTGATTCGTCCGATTAAGGATTTCGGGAAGTGGAGCCACGCTGAAAAGCTTAAATTTTTCGCGTGGCATCTACAAACCCACAAGAACCAGGAGCGGTTTTCCCCGTCTGATCTTCGGACCTGTTACGACACGGCAGAGTACGAAAAGCCCTTGAACATCAATCCGTATATTGCGTCATTAGAGCAGAAGAAGCCCAAGCAGATTTTGAGAGATAAGAACGGGCTTTACCTGCCGAAGCCGGTGAAGGACTTCTACAACGACCGGTATGGTCAGCGTGAAATCACTGTCCAGGTGACGCAATTATTGGCCGAGCTTCCCAGCAAAGTACCCAACCTTGCGGAACGCACTTTTCTTGATGAAGCGATGATCTGTTATCGGCACGGCTCTTTCAGAGCAGCCGTAGTCATGACGTGGAGCTTCGCCTATCATCACCTTTCGGATTATGTAGTCACCAGCAAGCGTTCAGACTTCAATACCAAATGGATGACCCCGGGTATCACGATAAAAAGGGCAAGCAGCCCATCAGCACGATTGACGACTTCGCCCGCGAACTTCGGAACGAGGAAGAAGTTTTGGAGGTGTGTAAGGACGCTGGAATCATCACCAAGGATATCTACAGAATTCTTCACCAGAAACTAGGCACACGCAATTCGGCAGCCCATCCGTCCAGCGTTCCAATAAAGCAACTTCAGGCAGAAGAGTACATCGACACGCTGATTAATAGCGTTGTTTTGAAATTACAGTGATCACAGCAACCTATATCGCTTATTACCGCGTCAGCACCGAGCGCCAGGGCGAAAGCGGTTTAGGACTCGACGCGCAGCGCCAGGTTGTCGCAGCTACGCAGGCATCGGCAGGCTTGCCGCTGAGTTCACCGATCAGCCGTACAGCCAAACGAAACTGTTTTGCCAGAAATTAATAGCCCTATCCCCTTCCCCCTTCCAACTCCTCCAACTTCCCCGCATTCTCGCTGCACACCGCGCACTCGCACCCGCCGCGCTCCATGGGCCTTGGCAGATTCCCCTTGCCCGTCGGCTTCACATGCCCCTCAGCCTCCTGGTCTTCCACCTTGCTCGCCTTCAGCCAGGTCTCCAGGCTCATCCGCTGAATGCCACACCCGCCGTACTGGCGATCGTAAGGATCCCGCGTCGCCCAGTGGTATTCCGCTGGCACGCCATTCACAAAATCAAGTCGCCTGTACACCAGACTGGGCGCTGGATCCATTCGCTCGCCTTCACGCCGTAGTTCTTCGTTCGACGGATACTTATCCGTGATCGTCTTCCCGTCTTCCACCCGAATACTCACCCACTGGTCCAAAATCGTAATCGTTTTCGGCTTCTTCGTTTCCCCGCGCGCCCTGCTCGTTTTGGGCCTGCCGGACCCGCCGCTCTTCTTGCCCGCCATTCGTTTCACTCACCCCACCAAGAATCCATCGCCATTGCGCTCTTCCATCTCGACGTACTC
>CAXTMN010000036.1:42974-43386 GCA_964245395.1 uncultured Bryobacteraceae bacterium | reverse complement strand
GTTCATAGCGGATGTGCCGGGAAAGATACTGCTCGGCTAACTCTCGTGTAAGTCCTCGCGCCTGATACTCGGTATCAACAATGTCGACAAGATGATCCCTGCCGAATCGGTACGAGGCGGTTGTCAGTTGGGAGAGCTTCAACAAAGGAATCCCTTCTTTTCCGGCCCACGCGGCAAACACCATGGGAAGACCGGTCAAGTTGAACCATTCTTGACCTAAGTCCAGACATTCATAAGGGCTCTCCTCAGGGCTGTGGAGCAGGGCAGAGTCTCCGATCAGAAGAGCTGCGTCCGCATCCCGCATCATGGCAGTAAGATTGGGTGAGTAAGGTGTAACTTGTGGCTCCACGCCATAGCGTTCGCGCAGGATCACACGCGCCAGCTGCACGGATGTGCGAGAAGTTGCGTCCAC
>CAXTMN010000036.1:39941-42964 GCA_964245395.1 uncultured Bryobacteraceae bacterium | reverse complement strand
TCGGAACTCGAGCGAAAAGGAGGATACTCCGCACCGAACCTAAGCAGCTGATGCAAACACCCGGAACGATTTCCAGGTTCTGCCGCGCTATTTCCGCAACGGGAACCAAACCGATATCCACATTTCCCACTTCCACCTGGCGCGCGCAAACCGAGGGAAAGGCGAAGGACAAATCAACTTGATCGCGCTGCGGTCCGTGCAACATGCCCCAGACGAGTGGAACCGGATTTAAATAACTGACCGCGCCGATGCGGAATTTGGCCGATGCGATCAAGCTCTAGTTTAGCGAAGCAGGTTAGACTCCGCGCCGGTCGCCCCAAAGCTCGACATGCAGACGTGGGCTCAAACGGTACCCGTGCGTTTTGCAGATCTCGGCAAGCCAAACGCCTCGCTCGCGGAGAATGTCTGGCCGAACACCTTCTGGCATCAGCACGACGCATTGGGGAGAGGTGTCTAACTCATCCACAATTTTCCTGACTTCCACAAGATCCAGCGGATTTGCGACCACAAACTTAAGCTGATGTGCATAGCGCGTAGTGAGCTCGCGCAGAACGTCCGGCTGGTAGCGGAGGCGCTCATGCTGCGCTGCCCAGCGGCCGTCGTCACGATCAGTCGGTGTGGAATTGGCAAGCTTTGGGCTGATGCTCATTAAATCGCAGGTGACAGGCGCGACTATTGTTCCTGCAGTCTCGATAGTGATGTGCATGCCTTCTGCTTTCAAGGCTTCGGTCAGCTCGGCAATCTCAGGTGCAATCATCGGTTCGCCCCCGGTGACCACGACGTGCGAGGCTCCAAATTGCTTTACCCGGGCAACGATCTCGTTTAGAGCGTACTTGTTCCCATCGGGATTCCAGGACGTGTAAGGCGTGTCGCACCAGGTGCAGCGTAGATTGCACCCTGAGGTTCTAACGAAGACTGACGGAACGCCCAGAAGAATGCCCTCACCCTGGATGGAATAGAAAATTTCTGAGATTTTCATTCGTCAGCGCCGGCTTCACTCATCCATAGAGAGGATCTCTCACCCCAGCTTCATCAAAACCTTTTTGACGAAGTACGCACGCGTCGCAGCGGCCGCACGGAGAACCAAGAGGACCCGGATCGTAACAGGTGTGGGTCAACTTGAGATCGACGCCCAGAGCAACGGCCCGGCGAACAATATCGGACTTGGTCATCGTGATAAGTGGGGTATGGATCGTCAGCCTGGACGAACCCTCGATGCCAGCCTTGGTGGCCAAATTGCCTAGTTGTTCGAAAGAACGGATAAACTCGGGGCGGCAGTCGGGATAGCCCGAGTAGTCGATCGCATTCACGCCAATGAAAATGTCCGAAGAACCCCGAACCTCAGCGTACGCAAGTGCATAAGACAAAAAGATGGTGTTCCGGGCGGGTACGTAGGTAACCGGAATTTGCCCGGACATTTCTTTTTCACTCCTGTTCTTTGGCACCTCGATGTCTCCCGTCAGTGCCGAACCGCCAAAGGCGCGGAGGTCGAGCTTTATGGTCTTATGCTCTTTTGCTGCCATGCTTGCAGCTACAGCAGCAGCCGCTTGCAATTCGACCGCATGGCGCTGTCCGTAATCAAATGACAGGCAGTAACAGTCAAATCCGTTTGCCTGGGCAATAGCGAGGCACGTCGTTGAATCCAGCCCACCGCTCAGCAGGCAGATAGCGCGTTTTCGTTCTGCAACAACTTTCAAACCTTCAGTATAAGAATCAGGCCCGAATCCTCATTACATTTAAATCCTCTTTGACAATTTGAACGATCCGATTCACCAAATTTCCGGGCGCCCCCGGAGCAGAAAAGAATCGCCCGGTGAGTTCATCTGCTTGACCCGATGCTAAGTGCAGAACTAACTCTTCTCCCGGCTTGGATGAATCGTCTCGATGATCGTCGAAAATCTTTTTGAACCAAGGCAACCAGCGCTGGCCTGCTGAGGACTGCGTCAACTTCCTCAGTCATTGCTGTCTTCACCGTTCCTGGTTGAATCGCAAACACTGAAACACCGTACTCGCGCGACTCGGCGGCAAGCGCTTCTGTGAACCGGATCAGGGCAGCTTTGCCGGTTACATAGCTGACATGTAGGGGATCCCCACCGTTCCCGCTCCACTGGCGACGTTTACAATGCAACCTTGCCGGCGATCAATCATGCCCTTCAGGACGGCTTGGCAGGTAAGCAAGGGTCCTTTGAGGTTTACTTCGGTATTCCGCCACCACATTTGAGAATCAACCTCCCAGGTCGGCCCGAACGGGCCGCCGAGCCCAGCACAGTTGATGAGCAGATCGATCGACCCGAGTCTCTCTTTTGTCGCTGCGATCATCTGGCGAACTGCTTGTTCGTCGGTAACGTCAGTGGGAACCGCAATACCGTCAGGGCCCTCGCTGCGTAATAGGTCGACGGTACCATTCAGTTCCTCTACATTGCGAGAGGCAACTGCTACCCGCATCCCGTCTCGGGCGAGAGCAAGGGCGAAAGCTCGTCCAAGTCCTCGGCCGCCTCCAGTGACAAGCGCTACTCGATTCATACGATATGGATCGTGGTATACACAATTGCTCCAAGCTATCAGACCCACAGCGATATTGGACCGGCTCACGAACTGGCGTCGCTGTTCGAGGAAACAGTAGCGTGAAGTTCTCCCTGGTTTAGGCGAATCTTGAGCTCATCACCAGCCGTAGCCTCACTGGCAACGCGCAATATGCGACCGCTACTATCTTGCACAATGGCATAGCCGCGGCCAAGAACGGCTAACGGGCTCAGCTGTGTCAAGTGCGCCTGCGAGGCTTCAAGCCGACGCCGAACCTTCCAGAGTTCAGTCTGTAAGCTCTTTTGCAACCGCTCGCGCAGAAGTTCCTGTCGCCGCCGGACACGCGTAAACCGATTCCGCAGATCTGTTGCCTCCAGCCTGCGACTCAAATCGGAGAGCCGCCGGACCCGGGAGTCAAGAAACCGATGGAAAAGCCGCCGAAGTATCAGGTCGAGGTCATCAACGCGCTGTGCTCTTCGTGCAAGTGCCCTATGCAGCAG
>CAXTMN010000036.1:35011-39931 GCA_964245395.1 uncultured Bryobacteraceae bacterium | reverse complement strand
TGAGTGCGCGATCACCTGCCCGCCGTTGCAAGTCACGTGCACTCAGTAAAAGGCGGTAGCGGAGAGCTTGGATCGCTTTTGCCCGGCAATGCTCAATTTGCTCCAGCAGGCTCGTCTGGGTGCAGATCACAATCTCGGCCGCAGCTGAAGGTGTGGGCGCCCGGTGATCGGCAACAAAATCGGCAATCGTGAAATCGGTTTCGTGCCCGACCGCAGAGATCACCGGAATCGGCGAAGCCACGATCGCTCTCGCCACGGCTTCTTCATTAAAGCTCCATAGGTCTTCAAGCGATCCCCCGCCTCGGGCCAGAATGATCACATCCGCCCAGGGCTTTTGAGCGAAGAAACGGAGGCCGGTACACAGCTGCTCGACCGCGGCTTCGCCCTGAACTTGGGCCGGATAGAGCCGGATGTGTAATCCCTGAAACCGGCGTTCGAGCACGTGCAGGATATCCTGGATCACGGCTCCTGAAGGGGACGTAATGATTCCTACTCGCTTGGGCAGCTTGGGTAGGGCTCGTTTGCGGCCCTGCTCAAAAAGACCCTCAGCGGCTAATTTCTTCTTCAACTGCTCGAAAGCGACCTGCAGGGCGCCGGCCCCTTGAGGCTCAAGAAGTTCAACAATAAGCTGGTATTCGCCGCGGGCCTCGTAAACCTCCAGCTTTCCTCGAGCGATAACGGCTAGCCCGTCCTGCGGCTTGAACTTGGCATAGCGCGCGGTGCCCTTAAACAATACACATTTCAGTTGGCTGCGCTCGTCCTTCAGCGAAAAATAGAAGTGCCCGCTCGAGGCCGCACGACAGCCGGATATCTCGCCCGTGATCCACAAATTCGAGAACTCGACTTCGAAAAGGGATTGAACTGCCGCATTCAGCTCGCTTACCTGGAAGACGCGTCTCTCCGGAGCAAGCGCAAAGCTCAGCTGGCTTCCTGGGGCGTTGGTTCGGGCTGACATCCTTCCTTCTATTCTCAAGGATCTGCCTCTCCAAATGGATTGTTTCTGGCCGGAAATAGCCTAAGCTTAGGCAATGACCGCTCAAGAAGTCCTCGAGTTCGCCAGGAAAAACGACGCGCGGCAGCTTGATCTGCGCTTCACCGATCTGCCCGGTCTGAGCCAGCACATCTCCTATCCGATTAACATGCTCGATGAAGGTTCTTTCGAGGACGGATTCGGGATCGACGGGTCAAGTATCCGGGGTTGGGCGGCCATCAACGAGAGCGACATGCTGATCATTCCCGATCCCGCGTCGGCATTCATGGACCCATTCGCAGAAACGCGAACTATGGTTATGCTCGGCGCCATCCTTGATCCTGTTACGCGGCAGCATTATGACCGCGACCCTCGCTGGATCGCGAAAAAAGCCGAGCTCTACCTCCAAAGCAGCGGTATCGCCGATACAGCGTTCTTCGGCGCAGAGGCCGAATTCTTTATTTTCGACAACATCCGCTTCGATCAAAACCAGCACAGCGGCTTTTACTTTATCGATGCAGAGGAAGGTCGCTGGAATTCGGGCCGCGAGCAGCAGAATCTCGGCTATCGCCCGCGTTACAAGGAAGGTTATTTTCCCGTCCCCCCGACCGATCACTACCAGGATCTTCGCAGCGAAATGGTAACAACTATGATCGAGTGCGGGTTGGCTATAGAATGCCATCACCACGAGGTCGCCAGCGGCGGACAATGTGAGATCGACCAACGCTTCGATACCCTGGTCCGGTCGGCGGACAATATGATGTTGTACAAGTACATTGTTCGAAACGTGGCTTATCAGAACGGTAAAACGGTCACTTTCATGCCCAAGCCGCTCTTCGGAGACAACGGCAGCGGCATGCACACTCACCAAAGTCTATGGGCAAACGGTAAACCGTTGTTTGCCGGTGAAAACTACGCCGGCCTTAGCCAGATCGCGCTCTGGTATACCGGTGGGCTTCTTCGGCATGCGCGATCGTTGTCAGCTGTTATCGCGCCAACAACGAACAGCTACAAGCGGCTTGTACCCGGATTCGAAGCGCCCGTGAACCTGGCCTACTCGCGCCGCAACCGGTCAGCTGCCGTGAGGATCCCGATGTATTCGAGCAACCCCAAAGCAAAACGGGTTGAATTCAGACCTCCCGATGCTGCTTCGAACCCGTACCTCGCCTTTGCAGCCATGCTCATGGCGGGACTTGACGGGATCATCAACAAAATAGATCCTGGTGAGCCGCTCGATAAAGACACGTATGATCTTTCGCCCGACGAGATGAGAAAAGTTCCACTCATGCCCGCTTCGCTCGAAGAAGCGCTTACTTGCCTTGAGGATGATCATGCCTTTCTCACCAAGGGAGACGTTTTTTCAGAGGAACTGATTGAGACTTTCGTCGGGTATAAGCGCCGATCCGAAGTGGATGCGGTCCGCCAAAGGCCTCACCCGTACGAGTTCGCCCTCTACTACGACATTTGAGTGACGAGCGAATTGACGGTGGGCTGGTAGCTTCCAAGAAGCTTAAAAAAGGTGGTGGTCTCCTGTAGATGCATCAGTGCACTTTTTACTGCTTCATCCTTGTCGCTGCCGATGAGGTCTAGGTAAAACAAATACTCCCACGGCTTGGCCTTTAGCGGGCGCGATTCGATTTTTGTTAGATCCAGATCCCGGAGTGCAAAGCAGGCCATCACCTTGAACAATGCACCTGGAACGTTTGCCGTGGAGAAGGCAATCGAAGTCTTCCAGGGCAGATGGCTGCGCGGCTCTGGAGGCTCTTTAGTCAGCAGAAAGAATCGAGTAAAGTTCTGCAGGTTGTCTTCGATGTGCCTTTCCAGAATAGTTCCGCCATAGATCTCCGCGGCAGCCTCGGAGGCAATAGCCGCTGAGGCTACGGGATTCTTCTCAAGCAGCATCTTCACACTTCCAGCGGTGTCATAGAAAGGTATAGGTTCTATATACCGATGGCCAGCAAAAAACATCCGGCACTGGTTCAGTGCAACCGGGTGAGAAAACACCTGCCGGATGTCTTGCACCTTCATCGTACTAGCTGCAATCAAGTTATGACAGATTTGAATGCTGGTCTCGCCGGATATGGTGACGTCGAACCCGAGCAGATGATCGTAATTCTCGTGAACGCTCCCATGCAGCGTGTTCTCAATAGGAATAATCGCTTTCCGAATATCCCCCTTGTCTAACGCTTCAAAAACGGCATTAAAAGTCTCGAACGGAGTAAAATGGGTATCATTTCCGAGCAATAACCGACCGGCAGAAAAACTGAATGACCCTAGTTCCCCTTGAATTCCAGCTGAATGGCTTTCGAATTTTTCCATTGCACCATTGCCTCCCGTAAGATTACGTATCTTAAGCACTTGCTACTCATATTGGACCTTTCGAGCAGTTTCGCATATGGCAAGGTGCGGTACACGCTTCGAAGTTTATGACTGCGTTTCGGAGTTTCGTGAGGCACAACCTCAGTGCTCTAAAGGTAAGTTGTTAACACCTTCTCTGGCCGGTTTGTTCCGGAAACAGAACAAGAGAGCGAAAACGTGGTACGTTGGCTGGTGGTGGAAGAGGCCGGACAGCTGTTAAAAAGAGCCCGAGAGAGGCTTCAACTGCGCTACCGTGACGTTGCCGAAGCTAGCCATCGTATTGCAAATCAACGTGGAAACGACGCGTTTATTATTGGTTTAAGTCGTTTAGCCGACATTGAGCACAAGGGAACCGTGCCGTCTCCTTATCGAATTTACACCCTCTGTGCCATTTATGGAATCGATTTTCCTGTCATGCTGCAATGGTATGGCATTCCGCTAGCAGAACTTCCCGGCGATGCAGCTGCTCTTCCACTACCTCAGACCAGGGTGGTCGATATCGAGCCGACCACTCCTGAGGCCGTGGACTTTCCGGTCGAGCTCGGGGATGAGACGGATTTCCGACGCACCTTTTACCTCAGCAGATATATTCAAGAATGGGGCAAGTTGCCGGTTGCGCTTTTCGCAGCTTTGAATCTGAAACAGCATCGTTACGCCTTTCTCGGAACTGATGACTGGTCCATGTATCCGCTTATTCCGCCTGGTTCTTTCCTCCAGATCGACGAAGCGCGAACGCGCGTTGCAAAAGGCGGTTGGACCTATGAACACGAGCGGCCAATGTACTTTGTCGAACATCACAATGGGTACCGTTGCGGATGGTGTACGGAAGCTCCCGGTCTGCTAATTATGCAATTCCATGCAGCTTCTCAGGTCTCGCCCGAGATGTACAAAATACCCGGCGAGGCCGAGATCATCGGGCAAGTCGTTGCCGTAGCTATGCGGTTGGATCTGGGCCAGAAACGCCGTAAACGTTCTTAAGCAGCCCTAAAATAGCTTCAAAGTCAGAAATGTGCTTCTGTCTTTCCGGGCCGTGGATTGACGCCGGTACAAGATTCTTATAGGGCGTTAGGCGCAGCCACGCATCAATCAGTTCGCTTCGATCAATCTGATCAAGACCGGAGATATACAATTCCACATCCAGCTTTTTTCGTTCGAGGGTATCCGTAACCCACTCCCGGAAAATGGCCTCGTGAACATATCGAAGCACCCGGTTAGCCTCAGCCGAACAAGTAAAGTCCGCACCGTAATGCTCGTACTTTCCCGTATCTAAGTCCCTGAGTCCGACTAAATACACCAAACGCCCGTAAGCGGTAGGTATCTCGAACAGTTCTCGCAACGCACTTCCGTGAAGAAGTTCCTGCTCGCCTAGGCGTGTTCGGGTTTTGCTCATCGAACCAATAACAATAGACCACACCTGCGGGGCACAAACAAGTACCCGCTAGTACCAGAGGGACCAACACGTTCCGTTGCCGGAAAAGATCCAGTTAAATCCTGCCTAAAAAATACCGATAAGCTAACTTTTAAATCATTAGTTTCCAAAAAACTATCACTGAATAAAAGGACTTTAAATGAAAAATCTATTTGCTGTAGCT
>CAXTMN010000036.1:24148-35001 GCA_964245395.1 uncultured Bryobacteraceae bacterium | reverse complement strand
TATTATTTGGGCCTCGGGCGTTATCGGGGGATCCACTATGAATGGCGCTTATCCGCCGCTCCCCATTTCCGGTAGTGGCTCGAGCCCCATCTTTAAGGCTTATCCGCCGCTCCCCATTTCCGGTAGTGGCTCGAGCCCCATCTTTAAGGCCTATCCGCCACTCCCCATTTCCGGTAGCGGCTCGAATCCCATTTTTAAAGCGAGATAGAACATCGGCTTGCCAGCGATCCTTCGAGTAAACTATGATCCGGGAGAGCCACCTATCGTGTACGTATGACTTGGGCTGGAGTTGCGCTCGCGGTTAGCACGGTTTCAGGACTCATCCTGATCGTCCGCATACTCTGGATTCCGCTGCACAGAGTCTATCGTGTTTTCTGCCTTTACCTTCTCTTCGAGATCTTGTCGTCAGTTCTCCTTCTAAGTAGTAGGTTCACGGGCGTTATTAGGCTGGACTATCGAATCGAATGGATCGGGATCAGGTGCGTGGCATGGTTCCTCACCCTCTGGCTTGTCTATAGCCTTCTCGATTCGATCTTGACTCGATTGCCGGGCGTATTGCGATTTTCCCGATTGTTCCTCGCCTTTGCTTTCTCGTGCGTATTGATCGTGTCTGTTTTAGCGGCTCAGCCTCAGTACAGGCGTACTCCTCTTTCTCTTTCCGATGACCCAATTCAGCGTGCCTTGGGATTTGCCTATATCCTCGAACGCGGTATGGCTATTATGTCCTTGCTCTTAATGGCTATTGTCTTGGCCTTCACCCTGTGGTTTCCTATCCGAATGCCTCGCAATCTGGCGCTGTTCACAATCGGCTTCGTTCTGTTTTTTACAACCGATATGTCCTGCCTCTTTCTGGAGAGCCTCTGGCCCAATCGGTTTGGAACGAACCTCGGATCGGCTATTAATTGGATGGTTTCGGTCTGCTATGTAAGCTGGACCTTTCTCCTGAGCGCCCGCGGCGAAACTGTCGAGGTGATTATCGGCCACAGCTGGAGTAGAGGCGAACAACAGCGCATCATCCATCAGCTGGAGACGATAAATGCCTCGTTATTGAAAGCTTCCCAACGATAGGGATCGGCACTGGAGAATTTCAGGAATGTTGACCAGGTATTTGTAAGGCAAGAGCTGTTTATAACCTTGATTAATCGAAACCATTCTCAGTTGGGAATTTAACTTTGTAATTTGCGCTTGAAATCTTAAGCTGTTTCCGGTAAGTTGAATACGGCCCAATGTTGACCTCGCTTCTCGTTCTGGTTCCCGTTGCAATGGTCGGACTGAGTTTTGCGCTACTAGCTCCAGTTCTGTATAGCTTGTTTCGTTCGTTCCGGATCGAGGATATTTCCCCGGAATGGCTGGTAAGCTTCACGCCCGAGACATATCACCCCATGGAAAGATTGCTTTCTGGGGAGGATTTTGGGTTCCTGTCCAGGCAACCCGGGTTTGACCTCTCTCTTTACCGAAAGCTCCGTCGCGAGCGACTTCTTATCTTTCGTCAGTACCTGCTCCGACTGGTTGCTGACTTTAACCGCCTCCACGCTACTGCTCGGTATTTGGTCGCTCACAGTAGCGAAGATCGCTCGGACCTTCTACTGCGTCTGATCACGCTCCGGGCAAAGTTTTCGTTCGCAGTACTTCAGACCGAGGTCGCCTACTATCTCTGTTATATGGGATATAGCTCGCTGGCGGCTCGGGCACCCATCGCCTACTTGGAGCAAATGGGTTCGGAACTGACGGCTCTTTCATCTTCCGCGGCGGCTTGATTTTCGCCTGCGCTGAATCAACTGCTAGCGGTCTATAAATCGCCTTAATTCCAACTTTGCCTGCTGAAACTGCTCGAACTCTCTCTCGGCTTGTCTAAACTCCCGAGTGTGCACGCACCGGCGGCTGCCCCGGTGCTCGGTAGGAAAACGCAGATGCAACATCTCGTGGAACATCACAAACTTCACGATCAACTCCGGTGCGTGAACCGAGTCGAACAGATTAGTTAGGACAATGGCGTTGTGTGACGGGTCGTAGTGTCCAAGTGTGGTTCGAGAAGCCCGCAGACTCCAACCTAGTTGAGGCTGTGCCATTAATCCATGAAAATATTTGAAGTTCAGATCTTCAAATAGCACACAAAGGTCATATACCTCGCCTTTGGCCTGGCGGAACAGCTTACGACCCCGTTGTTGTTTGACCAAATGCAAACTCCGCCTTACGTCAGACCGATTTAAGTAGCGTCGGTACCTCGCCGTATATGCCGCTTCCGGGAGTTTCCGGAATAACTTCGAAATAAGTATGTGTGCCAAGGCTTCCTGGATTGGTGCTGGCGCTCCCTCGAGCAAATCGCTGATGTCTATCTTTAGCCAGGAGTTCTCCAACTGGATCCGGCTGTTCGCATTTGCATATTTCCGGAATGAAACTGTGATTTCGGGAACTGGGGTACGGGGCCTGATGGTGCGAAAAACGCGTTGGTAAATCTGCTCAACCGTCTCAAAGAAGAGAGCAGTCTCGACTTGCATTTTTCCCAACTGTACCATGGAGTTGCGGGACCCGATCCACGCAAATGCTGTGTCTGGACTGGGAATTCGAACACCGCATGAGGACCTCTTTTGCCGACAGCGAAAATAAGTGCCTTAGGTTGCTATGTGCCTCCTGGGGTTTTAACAAATAATGATTTATCCCAAATTGTAGAGACTAATGACCAGTGGATTGTCGAGCGGACGGGTATCCGGGAACGGCACATCGCAGATAAGTCAGTCGCGACCTCAGACATGGCCCTGGCTGCGGCTCAGGAGGCCCTGGCAAACCGGGGAATCGGACCCGAAGAGATCGACACCATTATCGTTTGCACAGTCACTCCGGACATGATGTTCCCCTCAACTGCTTGTCTGGTCCAACATCGGCTGGGCGCGACGGGAGCTTGGGGATTTGATCTGATTGCTGCTTGCTCCGGCTTTGTCTACGGTTTAACCGTGGCCGCCCAGTTGATCCGTTCCGGCAGTCACCGGCGAGTCTTAGTTATTGGTGCGGATACAATGTCGCGCATCATTGACTACACGGATCGCTCAACCTGCATTCTCTTTGGCGACGGTGCTGGCGCTTTTCTGGTAGAAGCTTCCGAAGACGGGAGCGAGGGCTACATCGCCCATCACAACGAGGTCGACGGGTCAGGCGCGCCCTTCCTGAACATGCCCGCCGGAGGTAGCCGGTTGCCTGCCAGCGCTGATACCGTAGCTCAGCGATTGCACTACGTGAAGCAGGAAGGACAGCAGGTGTTCAAGTTTGCCGTTCGCAAAATGTACGACCTGTGTGACACAATCCTCAAGAAAAATGGCCTTCATCCGTCTGAAATCAAGCTGTTGATTCCGCATCAGGCTAATCGCCGCATCATCATGGCAACCGCCGAAAGACTGGGGCTATCTGAGACTCAGTTTGTATTGAATCTGGATCGATATGGAAATACTACCGCCGCGACCATTCCACTAGCAACGCGCGATGCTGTAAATGACGGCAGGCTGACAAAGGGGGATCTGGTCCTCTTTGTTGCTGTAGGAGCGGGATTTACTGCGGGCGTTAGTCTATGGCGATGGGGTTACTAGCCGAACCGTGTCTGGACGCCTTGAGTTTTGCGTTAGCTCGGGCCTTAATTTGACGTTCGTATTCGTTCAAGACCCGTTGAATATACATGCGAGTTTCGGCATAGGGTGGAACTCCCCTGTACTTTGCCACTGCCCCTGGCCCAGCATTATACGCGGCCAGGGCTAATGCGGAATTGCCTTGGTAACGCAGAAGCAACTCCCGTAGATACTTCGCGCCGCCAACCGCGTTGCCATCGGCCCGGGCTGGATCGACACCCAGCACAAGGGCTGTGGAAGGCATCAATTGCATTAAACCCAAAGCTCCCTTCGATGACACCGAGCTTTGCTTTAGACCCGACTCGACCTTTGCAACGCTGTACACAAAGTCTTCAGTAAGACCCTGCTCAGAAGCAGCTTTGCGGACGATTGCTTCAGCACTCACGCTGGTTTGCACTTCGCCCCTAGATTTCTCCGACCAGGGTTCATCCGTTAATTCTTCAGGCGCGGAGAACCCCTCAATCCGCACGACCGCAGAGACCGGAATTTCGGTTGTCCCGCCTCCGCTTCGGCAGACGTAATTTTGACCTTCCTGTATGTGAGATTCGACCTCCAGGGTGAAACCATTCCTCAGGTAAACCGACTCTGCTCCGAGGACGACGCGAGCAACGCTTCCCCCCAGAAGAGTCAGCAATAGCGCATGGCCCCAGATCGTCACCCTCCCGTTACCTGCCATTTGTCGCTGAAGACGTCCACGCCGAAGTACTCGAAACCGTAGAACTATCACTATCGGAATCGAGAATCATCAGTTCATGTTCTAGCAGGGTGAGGGATACAAGCGTCTTCACGGCAATCTCTCCGATGTTGCTGTCCTTTCCGTATCGTGTCGCAAACAACTCGGAAACATCCTGCATCTGTCGTCGTATCCCGGTCAAATGTCTCGACATGGCTGCTTGCTCATCCCGGCTTAGCGGATATTGCACGCGGAAATCTCCTGCTGCTTATCGAACTATACCGATCATTATTACACGCTATCTTTTCCATTGAGGCAAATATTACGAGGTTCAAAGTATGAATTATGTCTGATTTGCGCGAGAGCGCGAATAAACGTTACGGGCTACCATGAACAAAGTAATGGGCAACCCGTCTCAACTAATCTGCAGCCGCTGTAGTAAGTCGTACTCCCCAGTGGAGTTGCACAACCTTTGTGAGTGTGGCGGTCCCCTGTTGGTCGACTACGATCTTTCTGCCGTACGGGAAAGTTGGCACAAAGAAGATCTGCGGTCGGCTGTAAATAGCATGTGGCGGTACGCACCCGTGATGCCAGCCGGCCTTGCCGACGCGGTTAGCTTGGCCGAGGGCTGGACTCCTCTGGTCAGGGCGACGAACTTGGGACCGGAGATTGGGGCAAGCAACCTCTGGATCAAAGACGAGGGACAAAATCCGACTGATTCATTCAAAGCGCGTGGGCTCTGTTGTGCCGTGACTATGGCGAAGAAGCTTGGTGCAACGAAACTGGCGATTCCCTCTGCCGGAAACGCGGCAGGGGCGCTGGCCGCCTACGCAGCCGCTGCAGGGCTCGAAGCTCATATTTTCATGCCTCAGGACGTGCCCCAGGCGAACTTCATCGAGTGCAAAGCTCATGGAGCCAATGTCACTCTTGTCGATGGGCTGATTAGTGATTGCGGCCGGATCGTCGGTGAACGAAAAACCCGTGAGAGTTGGTTCGAAGTAAGCACTCTCAAGGAGCCCTACCGCATCGAAGGCAAGAAGACTATGGGGTATGAAGTGGCCGAACAATTCGAGTGGAATCTCCCGGACGCCATACTCTATCCCTGCGGAGGCGGGGTCGGCCTGATTGGGATGTGGAAAGCCTTTGCTGAACTGGAGGAACTGGGTTGGATTGGTTCCAAGCGTCCGAAGATGATCTCTGTTCAAGCCGCTGGCTGCGCACCAATAACGCGGGCCTTCGATGCCAATGCAAAATCCAGCGACTTTTGGAATGGAGCTCATACCGTAGCCAGCGGATTGCGCGTCCCGAAAGCGTTGGGCGACTTCCTCGTTCTGCAAGCCATCCGGGACAGCGGCGGAACAGCCATTTCGGTTTCCGATGAAGAAATGATCGATTCGGGCTTGCTCATGGCTGAGAAGCAGGGCATTTTCCCCGCGCCTGAAGGCGGTGCCTGTGTGGCAGCTGCACGGATTCTGCTGCAGAGAGGATTCCTCAAAGCGGACGAACAGATTGTGCTTTACAACACCGGTTCTGGTTACAAATACCTTGAGGCTTATTCGGCCCGGTTCCCACGCCGGACTGCTTCGGAGCAGGATAAGCTTGGCGGTTTAATCACGCCTCGATAGATATATTCCGGTATTCTGAAGTTATTCCTCCCTATTCCTTTGTCTTTCCGCGAAATTAGTATGGGACGATGGTACTGTCAGTCTGAATTTGTTTGAGCGCCAATCAGGAGAGCATGAGTGACTAAGCTTTTCGTAGGCAATCTCCCCTACAAGGCCGTCGAAGCTGATGTGCAGGCCTTCTTTGAGGAGGCTGGTTTCCAGGTAGATAATGTTAACATCCTTCGCGATCGCTTCAGTGGCGATCCCCGCGGTTTTGGCTTTGTTGAAATCAGCGATAACGCAGTTGCGGCCCAGGCTGTTCAGTCCTGTAACGGACGTCCGTTGATGGGTCGGGCGCTGGTCGTTAACGAGGCGCGTCCCCCCGACCGCCGCGAACGTCCCCGGGGCGAGACAACGGGTGGCCAGCAGCGTGACTTTGGCGGTAGCAAAAACCGCTGGTAGGTCGGGCACGTCAGCAGCTAGGCTGATAAGCAGCATGAAATCTGTTCATCTGCAATCGGGTGAGGTTTTCATTCAGGAGGCCAACATCCCCGAGTGCCCAGCCCACTATGCTCTCATCCGAGTGCTCGCAGCAGGCATTTGCAACACCGATCTTGAGTTGCAACGCGGCTATTACGACTTCTGCGGAACACCAGGGCATGAATTTGTCGGGCAGGTCGTTCATGCCGCAACGCCTGCGCTGGTTGGGAAGCGGGTGGTCGGCGAAATTAACTTAACCTGCGGTGATTGTGAACCGTGTCGGCGTAATCAGGCTCGCCATTGTCAAGCTCGCAAGGTGCTGGGGATTCTGGGGCATCCTGGCGCCTTTGCAGAATACCTGACCCTCCCTGAATGCAATCTGCATATTGTTCCTGATCAGATTCCCACCGAAGCTGCCGTTTTCGTTGAGCCGTTAGCCGCGGCCTGCACGATCCTCGATCAAATTCGGTCCACTGCAGGCGAACCTGTCGCTGTGCTTGGCGACGGAAAGTTAGGCTTGCTGATTGTGTACGCCCTGCAAGCACACGGCGTCAACGTCACGCTGTTCGGACGGCACGAGGCCAGCTTGGCGTGGGCGCGCACTTTCGGAGCCCGGAGCTCGCTCGGAACGGATCGCCCCAGGAAAAGCTTCGCAACAATTGTGGAAGCAACCGGCTCCGAAAAGGGTTTAGGGGAAGCCATTGAGATGGTCCGTCCACAGGGGACTATCGTTATGAAATCAACAATTCACTCCAGGGTGTCGGTCGATACAGCCCGTCTGGTTGTCGACGAGATCACCCTTGTCGGATCGCGCTGTGGGCGCTTTGAACCTGCGCTCGACCTGCTTCACGATCGCTCTAGCGATCTGATTTCCCTGATTGCCGCGGAGTATCCTCTGACGGAAGCCGCAAGAGCTTTCAAAGCGGCCGCGCAGCCTGGCGTTTTGAAAGTCTTGCTGCGGAACGACTAGCGCTTCCGCACATCTTGAACTCGGCCCTTCCACACACCGCCCTGGCCCCGCCAGTATCGCCAGGCCGAATGTGCTGTGGCGCCGCTGTAAAACAGCGCAACCAGCGGAAGAGCAGCAGCCCACGCCGTTGAGAGTCGATAGAACCTGAGCATTGGCACATAGGTGACGCTCATCAAGACCCAGACCGCCAACCCTACCAGGGCTAGTCGGGGAGGAGCTGTGAACGTCAAAACCGGCGGCAGTAAATACGTCGCAAACAGCCCAATCAAAGTGAATAACAGCAATACGGACGAATGCCTTAGCTGATGGAACGCGGTCCGGGATATCATGCTGCCTACTTCGGCCATCGTTCCGTAATTACGCAGGCTTACGGCTGAATCGGTCAAGCCGAGCCACACAGCGCCCCCGCTGCTCTTCACCAATCCGGCCAACGCACAATCGTCTATCACCGCGCCTCTGATCGTGGAGAGCCCTCCGCATTGTTCTAAGGCAGCTGTCCTGATTAAAATGCAGCCTCCTGCAGCACCTGCGGTCGCCCTCTGTCGAGACTCGATCCACGCCGGCGGATAAAGCTGAAAGAAAAAATAAACGAACGCGGGAATCAACGCCATCTCCGCACGGGTGTCACACGCCAGCTTCACCATAAGCGACGTAAGGTCGAAGCCACCCGCCTCAGCCTTGTGCAAAAGCTGATTTACAGCAGTAAGCCCGTGTTCGATGTCGGCATCGGTGAAGAGCAGGTAATCCGGGCGGAGCTTATGCGCCTCGGCAACTCCTTTGGACAAAGCCCAAAGCTTTCCGGTCCAACCTGGTGGAAGCAGTCCCGCCGGGATGACCGTTAGGCGGTCGCCGGCGTTGATGGCGCTTGCGGCTGCTTGTGCTACCTGAGCCGTCCCATCCGCGCTGCCGTCGTCCACCACAACCACCTCAAGGGGAATCGCCAACTGCTGCTGGAGCAGGGAAGCCACGGCACGCCCGATGACCGCTGCTTCATCGCGTGCCGGAATCACGGCGACAACTCGCTTTGCCGATCCTGCTGTGCTTTCGAACGGGATCAGATTTTTTCTGACCCGCCAATAGCCACCTCGAAAGAACACCAGATAAATCCATATCGAGAGCGGCAGCGCCGCGGCACACGTCAGCAACATCGGATCTTACGACCTCAAGCCGGCTGTTGTTGCGTCAAACAATGAAGAGTTCCTAAGCCAAGCACGAGATCGTTGGAAGCAATGCCGACCACCGTGCGATCGGGAAAAAGTTCGGCCAGTTTGTTCAAGGCAACCCGGTCCTTCCGATCGTTGAAGGTCGGCGCCAGAACCAACCCGTTCGCGATATAAAAGTTCGCGTAACTGGCCGGCAGGCGCTGCCCATCAAAAAATACCGGCTCGGGCATCGGTAATGTCTCAATGCGAAATTTCTCTCCGTTGGTATCGGTCATCTCACGGAGCAGGCTCAGGTTCTCCTGCAAAGCTCCAAAATTTGCCTCCAGCGGATCGTCTTCAACCGCGATCACGATCGTTTGAGGGTCCGTGAAACGAGCCAGATCGTCTACATGCCCATGTGTATCGTCGCCGGCAATTCCATCGCGCAGCCACAACGTTTTGGAAGCGCCTAAGTATTGTCGAAAGATCTGCTCCAAGTCCTCGCGGCCGAGTTCCGGATTGCGCGCTTGAACGCTACTGAGCAGGCATTCTTCAGTTGTCAGGATGCACCCTGCTCCATTAACGTCGATACTGCCTCCCTCGAGAACGACAGGTTCGCCCTTCCAGTGCGGCGTTCGGCAAGAAAAGCCAAGTTGCTCCGCAAGAATCTCTGTTACGGCATTGTCATGGTGCGCATTCGCATATTTGGCCCAACCGGTAAATCTCCAGTTCAGTACCGCCAGCTCGCCCGTATCGCTTCTGGCGAAGATCGGGCAGAAGTCCCGCGTCCAACTGCGGTCAGTCAAGACATGGAAAAACTCAACTGCATTCAGTACCGCCTGAGCCCTTGTCAAGACGCGTCGTGCTTTCGTCTCGACCCCGGCGTCTTGAACTAAAATCCTGACTTTCTCCACGCGTGAGAGATGGCGCACAATCTCGCCGTACACCCATTGAATCGGTGCAAACTTCCCCGGCCAGTCAGTCGCTTCGTGCGGCCATGCCAGCCATGTCGCTTCGTGTGCTTCCCACTCGGCCGGCATGCGATACCGATCCACTTCGGCCGCCATCCCCGACATTAGCCTAGCCAGCGCTCCGTGATGGAAGAGTAGGCGTCAATGCGACGATCCCGGAGAAAAGGCCAGTTCCGTCGCACTTCGTCCATCTGTTTGGGGTCACACTCGGCAACCAGCACTTCTTCTTCGCTCGTGCTTGCCTGTGCGATCACACGTCCGAACGGATCGGCTATGAACGAATTGCCCCAGAACTCGAGTCCCGAGTTTGCGTGGCCTTCGAAACCTGTCCGGTTCACTGCTGCCACGAAAACGCCGTTCGAAATAGCATGAGCTCTTTGCATCGTTCGCCACGCATCCAACTGCGCTTCCCCGTATTGGGCCTTCTCCGCAGGATGCCAGCCGATCGCCGTCGGATAGAAAAGGACGTTCGCGCCTTGCAGACTCGTGATCCGCGCAGCTTCCGGATACCATTGGTCCCAACACACCAGCACGCCTATACGAGAAGATCTTGTTTCAAAATTCTTAAATCCCAAGTCCCCCGGCGTGAAATAAAATTTCTCGAAGTATAGGGGATCATCCGGAATGTGCATCTTTCGATACAAGCCGGTTAGCGATCCGTCCGCATCCAGGATGGCTGCCGTATTGTGATACAAACCTTGCGCCCGCTTCTCAAACAGTGAAGCCACTATGGCCACTTGCAGTTCTTTAGCAACGGCGCTCAAAGCTTCTGTTGAAGGTCCAGGAATCGGTTCGGCCAGTTCGAACAAGTCCGCGTTCTCTTCACGGCAGAAGTATTGGCTGCGGAACAATTCCTGCAGGCAGACGATTTCGGCGCCTTGTCCCGCCGCTTTCCGAATGCCAGCCACCGCCTTCGACAGGTTCTCTTCCGCATCCAGCGAGCAGTTATTCTGAACAAGTCCTATTTTGAATCGGCTATCTCGCCGGGCATTCGGAGCAACACTAGAGATGGACATTGCGGAGTTCCTCGGGTTGGATGTTGAAGTACTTCAGCAAGCTACATGTAAATGCCGCCATTCACATCCAGAACGTGGCCCGTGATGAATCCCGCTTCTTCGCTTATGAGAAACTTGACCGCTGCAGCGACATCCTCCGGCTTTCCCATTCTCTTTAAGGGCGTATGCTCGATCATCTTTGCCCTTAGTTCCTGCGTTAACCCGTGTGTCATATCCGTCTCGATAAAGCCGGGTGCAACGGCGTTTACTGTTACATTTCTACTACCCAGCTCCTGCGCTAAGGATTTCGTTAATCCGATAAGCCCCGCCTTGGAGGCTGCATAGTTTGCCTGCCCCGCGTTACCCATTTCGCCGACAACGGAGGAGATATTTACAATGCGTCC
>CAXTMN010000036.1:11486-24138 GCA_964245395.1 uncultured Bryobacteraceae bacterium | reverse complement strand
GCATAAAATGCGCCACTCAGGTTTGTTTCCAACACCACCTCCCAATCGGCCCGCTTCATGCGCATCGCCAGGCCATCCTTCGTTACACCTGCGTTGTTCACCAGAATGTCGATGCGTCCGAACTCCTTTGCCGCCCTCGTCATCTCTTGCCCGATCGATTCGCTGTCTCCCAGGTCCATCTCGATTACAAATGTCTCAGCGCCGCCCTCGTTCAGTGACTTCGCAACTTCCTCCAGCTTTTCTCGTGATCGGCTAGCCAGAATGACGCGATATCCCGCTGCAGCTAAATATTCAGCGCATGCTTTGCCGATCCCGCGACTCGCTCCTGTGACCAGTGCCGTCCGCTCACTCATGAAGCACTCTCACAATCAATCAGTCTCATAAAAAGTCATCTCATCATAATGGGTGAACAGGGGATGCATGGCTATCGATGATTTGCAGGAGTTTGTTCGAACGCTGGAGCGCAATGGAGAGCTGAAGCGCATCAGCTTCGAAGTTGATCCCTATCTGGAAATAACAGAGTTCGCCGATCGAGCCGTGAAAAGCGGCGGCCCCGCCCTGCTTTTCGAGAAGCCCAAAGGCTCCAGGGTCCCTCTGCTGATCAACTCGTTTGCCAGTATGCGTCGCATGGAACTGGCCCTTGGAGTCAACAAAATCGCAGACGTCTCCGACCGGATTAGTGAGCTTCTCGAGATGCAAAAGCCTGAAGGATTTCTCGACAAACTTAAGCTCCTTCCCAAATTAGGCGAGTTGAACGCCATGTTCCCGAAAACAGTTGCAAGCGGACCTTGCAAAGAGGTAATCCGTCGCAATAATTTTTCACTGAAAGAGTTTCCCATTCAGCATTGCTGGCCCGGCGATGGTGGCCCCTTCATTACATTGCCTCTGGTCTTTTCCAAGGATCCCAAGACCGGTAAACGCAACTGCGGAATGTATCGCATGCAGGTCTTCGATGACCGAACCACGGGTATGCATTGGCAAAAGCACAAACAAGGCGCGGATCATTACCGGCGCTTGCTCGCCGAAGGAGTAGCGGCACGCATGCCTGTTGCTGTTGCCATCGGTGCCGATCCAGCCACCATGTACTCGGCAATTCTTCCCCTTCCGCCTGGCATCGACGAGATGCTGTTCTCCGGCTTTCTACGGCGGAAAGCTGTGGAAATGGTGAAGTGCGAAACCTGCGATCTCGACGTTCCCGCGCAAGCCGAGATCATTCTGGAGGGCTATCTCAACCTCGGTGAGCTTCGCCGCGAAGGCCCGTTTGGCGATCACACCGGTTTTTATTCGCTCGACGACGAGTATCCCGTTTTCCACATCGAGTGCATCACGCACCGCAAGAATCCCCTCTACCCGTCTACGGTCGTTGGGCCTCCTCCGATGGAAGATTTCTACATGGGCAAAGCGATCGAGCGTATCTTTCTTCCGCTGATGCGCATGCAACTTCCCGAAGTGCGCGATCTTTGTATGCCCGCCGAAGGCGTTTTTCACAACCTGATTCTCGTGTCGATCCGCAAATCCTATCCTGGTCAGGCGCGTAAAGTCATGCATGCTATTTGGGGCCTTGGTCAGGCCATGTTCAGCAAATGCATCGTGATCGTAGACGAAGATGTCGATGTGCAGAACGTCAGCGAGGTCGCCTGGAAGGCTCTGAACAATATCGATCCTCAACGTGATATCGAGTTCGTTACCGGGCCGGTCGACTCCCTCGATCATGCCAGCCGTTTAGCTAATTTCGGTTCAAAGATGGGCGTCGACGCCACTACGAAATGGCCCTCCGAAGGATTTACCCGGCGCTGGCCCAACGTCATTCGCATGTCTCCTGAAGTGGTCAGTCGGGTCGACCAACTCTGGAACCGTGCCGGATTTCAGCCCAAGGCCGAATCTAAGCCCAAGTAAGATGGATCGTGTTCCATACCGCGCAACGGCTGCAGCTGACTCCTATCGCGACCTGCGTCTGCCCGTCACTATCCTGCTCGACAACGTTCGTAGCTTGTACAACGTAGGCGCTTTCTTTCGAACCGCTGACGGCGCGGGCGTCGAACGGCTTCTCCTGAGCGGGATCACAGGCCGTCCTCCGAAACCTGCCATCTCCAAAACGGCTCTCGGGGCAGAGGAACGCGTTCCCTGGCTGCCCGTTGGCGATAGCGCCGCCCAGGTAGAAGGGCTTCGTCAGGACGGGTATGAGATCGCGGCCATCGAAACCAGTGTTCACGCCCTGGATCTTTTCGAATGGCTGCCCCGTTTTCCTGTTTGTGTCCTTTTCGGCCACGAAGTAGAGGGACTCACATTAAACCTTCTGAACCTGTGTGACACCCACGTCAGAATTCCCATGCTCGGACTTAAGCATTCCTTGAACGTAGCCAGCGCCGGAGCCATCGTCATGTACGAACTACTCCGCAAGTACCGTCAGTTGCAGCGCGGCGGCTGTAGTTAGGGGACACCTTAAGAAGGCAATTTGCGTACGCTAACAACGGCATGAACCTTATTCAAGAACGGTGAGAGACTTTGCCGCCCACCCTCATTGGCCCGTAGCGCGATATCCGACTTTCCATGCCGTACCAGGTTGCACCCCAGGTGAGCCAGACTGACTGCAGAGGCCAAGTTGCAGGGACGGTCAACTTCGCGTCTTGGAGAACTTCCACCCACTTTTCAGCGGGTGTCGTCAACGGAGTAACGTAGCGAAGCAAAGTGATGTGAGCCGAAGTGGGTACGTACCGGGAAGCAACTGTGATTCTGTGACGGGCGAGTTCATCCCGTAGTGCCTGACGAAGTTGCTGCAATCGCTCATCGCGAGGCAAGAAGTTCAGTGCCGCTCCGCTGCTGTCATGGATCAACGCGGGATCATCGAGCACGGCTGGAGGCTGTCGCTCCAGGAAAGACGGCACAATTGACTGTACGCTGGACGCGAGGCGCTGAGCTTCCTCTTCGGTTCGACTTTGACAAATCTCGACCAATGTCAAATGTAAATCGCGCCCAGGATAGTAATACTGGGTAGGCTCATATTGATATAACCGGCGCTGAAGGGCTGTGATGTGGTCACGGATGGCGTGGTTAGGACAACAGATCAGGTTCACGCCGTGCCGAATGTCCGAACCTTCTTGCCGGAGTTCTCTGACGAGTACCTCATCGAGGACGATACCGGTTGAGAGTACGTCGCGTTCGCCCTTATTCCCATAAGCGTCCCTCCTCTGGCGAAATGCTTCTCGGTCACTCATTGAATCGTCATCAACGTTCATCACGTGGTCCTGCGTACAGACTGTTCCTGCTTCTTCTGCCAAAGAGGGAACAAGCGCTCGTCTCGAGACATTCTTAACCTCACGAACTATCGCTCAAACACAGTGCGCTTAAGGTACATAAACTTCCCTTTCTGACGCATCCCCTACTTAGCCAAGCGGTCGCCACGCACGGCCTTCCCTTGTCAGTAGTTCATTCGCCGATTCCGGGCCCGCGCTTCCTGCTTCGTAATTTGGGAATTTTTGCGGGGTTTGGGATGCCCAAGCTTCCAGAACCGGCTGCACCACGCGCCAGCCCGCTTCAATATTATCGGCTCTTTGGAACAGTGTCGCGTCCCCAGTCATCACGTCATAGATCAATGTCTCGTAGCCGGTTGACGGAGCGGCCCCGAAATAATCGCTGTATTTGAAATCCATGCGAACATCACCGATCCGCATTGCCGGCCCCGGAATCTTAGCCCCAAATTCAAAGGCAATCCCCTCGTCCGGCTGTATCCGTAAAAGCAGCCAGTTGGGTGCTGGTTCCCTTACTGGTGTGTTCCGCCAGAGAGCAGCTGGAACATCTTTGAAGCGAATAGCAATTTGGCTTTTCCGCTCTGCCATGCGCTTGCCCGTACGGATGTAGAACGGCACTCCCGACCAACGCCAGTTGTCCACGGTCAACTTCATTGCCGCATACGTTTCAATCGAAGAGTCCGGCGCCACATCCGGCTCCTCTCGATAACCAGGCACGGGCTTCCCCGCGATCTCTCCGCTGCCGTACTGGCCGCGGACGGCAGCACAGCGAATCTCTTCCGATTCGCCGATGCGTACTGCCTCAATAACCTTCGCCTTTTCCGAACGGACCGCGTCCGCAGAGAGCGAATTCGGGGCTTCCATCGCGGTCATTGCGACTAGCTGAAAGACGTGATTCGGGACCATGTCTCGTAACGCCCCTGTCTTTTCGTAAAAGTGACCGCGTTTCTCGACTCCTACTGTTTCGGACACGGTAATTTGCACGTGATCGATCCGGTCCCGATTCCAGAGCGGCTCAAAAAGACCGTTCGCAAATCGGAACATCATAATATTCTGCACGGTCTCCTTACCGAGGAAATGATCGATGCGATAAACCTGAGTTTCGGAGAGAACATTCAGGATCTGCTGGTTCAGGGCTTGGGCCGATTTCAGATCGTGTCCAAACGGCTTCTCTACAACAACTCGTCGCCAATGTCCATCTTTTTCCTCGCCCAGCTTGCTGGCGCCCAGGTGTTCTACGACAGGGCCGAAGAATTGGTCAGACACAGCAAGGTAAAAAAGATAATTGCCTCCGGTATGATGCTGTGCGTCAACCTGCTCTAGTTTTCCCTTTAATGTGTCGTAACTCGTTTGATCGGTCAAATCTCCTTTCACGTAGAACATCCTGCTCACCAGCCAGGTCCAGACATCTTCGTCGAACTGCGCGTTTTTGCCGGCCGCTGTAACAAACTGTGCCGTCATCTCGGAAAGCGTCTTATGCCAGGTCGCGTCGCTCTCATCGGCTAGATCGAACCCGGTGATCGCAAACTCTTCCGGCAAGAGCTTTGAACAAGCCAGGTTGTAAAGCGACGGAATGACCAATCTTTTCGTCAAGTCGCCAGCTGCCCCAAAAATCACTAAGCAACAAGGCCCGGCAGGTTTGGTAGCCTTTGCTTTCTCGTTTGGCATTCCACTCTATTCTCGCCTGCATCGCGCAAACATCCACAAGTGTTCGATGATAGAGGTAGCGCATGTTAAGCCTAGGTGAGCAACTAACTTTTTTATTGGTCTTAGGACTCCCTGTCGCTTCAGTCGCGTGGACCGTGACACACGAGGAAGTCTTCCGCGAGCCGCGCGAGTGGTGTAAGTCACAAAGTGAGAACTGCAATCAGGTCGTAGGACGCAAGTTCTTCTATCTCTTCACCTGTGAATACTGCTTCAGCCATTATGTGACGCTTTGCTTTTTGTTTTTGACTCGCTTCAAGCTGCTCTTTGAAGATTGGCGCGGCTATCTGATTGGCGGCTTCGCTTTGGTTTGGGTGGCGAACATCTACATGAACCTGTATGCGAGAATCCGGCTGGAGATGAAGCGCGACCGCGTCGATATAGCCGTTAAAGAGAAAGCAATTAACAACGGTGAAGCTGCTTCAAGCGCCGCCGGGCAATCCTGATTACGGCCTTTCAACGCCAAGAAGCTTCTTCTGGTCCTCCGTACTCAACTCGTCATAAAGCTTCGTGAAAACCGCGTTTGTCCATCCGAATCCTGCCTGGTTCGCACTGTACCCGAAGTGAATCTGCGAGCTGACATTAGACCCGCCATTCACCACATCGTACTTTTCAACAATGTACCCCTGGCGTTTATATTCGCGTCTGATCAAGCCAAGCCACTTCATTGAAATGCGCTCCGCATCTGCTTTGTACCCGTATCTTCGTAGACCCTCAACAGCAATCATGTTCAACGGCGCCCATCCGAAAGGCGAGTCCCATTGGTTGCCGCTCACGTAAGTGCTGGTTTGCAATCCCCCGGCCCGTTCAAACTTCGCAAGGCTTTTCTCTACCTGAGATGCCTGTTGTTTACTGGCGATACCGGCCCACAAGGGATAGAACGCGGTCAGGAAGGGATATCGGCGTAAGCGCTTATGCACAAACTCGTAGTCGTAATAAAGCCCGTCTTTGCTGTCCCACATCAACTGATTGATCCGATCCGCTCGCGCCTGCGCCCGGCTTTCCCATGTCGCCGATTCAGTGTCCTTTCCCAGAATTCCCAAAATCTCGGCCGTCTGTGTCTCCATCAGGTAAAGCAACGAATTCAGACACACAGGATCGTAGTGAATAATGTCGATGTTAAAAGGACCGAAGCGATTCGAGGGATCGAATCCCGATTCCCGCATTGATCGGTCGCCTTTATAGAACAGCGGCGTCAGCTGATCGGTCGCTCGATCATAATACTGCTGAACATCGTAGTCAGGAATCGCGTGTGTCTTAAAGTATTCCTTTACCAGTTGATAATGGGTTCTGCCCTGCGCATCTCGTTCCGCCGATACCACCTCCGGCGCCGGACCCTCTCCCGAATCGAAGTAGCGGGCCAGTTTCGTCTCCGGAGTCAGGTGAGGCTCACCTGCCCAGATCGCATAATACTTCTCGATCTTTGGCAATGCTGCTTCCAGCCACTGGCGATCATGCGTCTTTTGGTAGACGCCCAGGACCATCTGCGTCAGGAACGGTGGCTGCGAACGGGATAGATAGTAAGTCCGATTCGCATTCAGAATCTTCCCGTAGTTCTGAACCTGGTAGAGGAAGTTGTCGGCCATGTCTTTTGCCTCAGCCAACTCACCGTCACGCAGTAGCCCTACTTGAATGAAGTAACTGTCCCACCCATACATCTCATTGAACCGGCCCCCAGGCACAACGTATGGATTGGGCAAGTACAACAGCCCCTGCACCTTCAAGAGGTCCAGATCCTTCGGTAACTGGAGAATGTCGATCGTCTTGAGCCGGGCGGCCGGTATGTCTTTGCGCAATTCCTCCTCGACTAATTGCGGGTCGCCGCTTTCCGGGATATACACAGGCCAGCGCCCATCCGAACCCGGCTTAAATTTCGGATCGATCGCCGCAGTCGCCAGGTTCTTGTTCGAACGTGTAAGAACCAGCCATGTCTGCTTGATGTACTCGAGGATCGGCGGGGTTTGCGGTTGCGGTACTCGGGCAGCCTGTCCGAACAGAATGGCAGTCAGACCTGCAGAGGCCACCAGGGCAATCCAAGTTCGTAGGTGAACTGGCGATCTCACGACTTTTCGTACGTTCAAGCTCTTACCAGACAAAGGTGACTGTCTTTCCCTGGTAGCCCGAGCCCTCCGGAAATTGCACACGCAATTTTCCATTGAAAAGTTCTGCTCCCTGTACCGTAACGTGAGCGTGATTGATGCGCACCGGAAGATCATACGTCGCGTGCCCCTGGGCTTCAAAGTTAAATACGGCCTGACGGGCCCCGTACTGCTCATCCAGAACTTTCAGCTGAGAAGTCGAGGCGCCTGGCTCGGGCAAGTCAGCAGGAATAGCCAGTTCGACAGCGCGCAAAGGCATCGTTACTGTATGGGCGGCATTCGAATTAGAGCGGCACATCGTTACTGGCGCCGTTTGATTGACAATGCAGAATGGCTCCGATCCATGCCCTTTCGCCCGCACCGACAACTTGCTCCCGCTACGATCGAAGTCGATATCGACGGTACTCGTTCCGATCGGGACATTACGCAACCGGGCATGCTCCCAATCAGCCGGAAGATGAGGCGCCACTCGCAGACTGCGATTTACCGCATCCCAATCCAAACCGAACAGACCTCTCATTAATGGCGAAATCACCATCGCCGAAGACCACAACTGGTGCGAACTGCTCCTGCCGAGCGGTTGATAGAAATCGCCCGACAAGAGTTCCGTCACCGAACCCAGGTCCTGCGCCCAAGTCAGGCCCAAGTTCTGCATCAGATGCGCATACCCCGATAGCTCTCGCCCGCTTCGATATTCGGCAAGCGACGCCCAACCGGTGAAGAGGGGCCAAATCGTTCCCTGGTGATAGCTGATCGGATCGTAGAAGGGCGTTCGATCACTAATGTCGCGGGTTCCCCAGTCGCTTGAAAACTCGTTCGAGGCCCAGCGGCTTAACATAGGCCCAGCATGCTCCAAGCCTAATGTTCCATCCCACCAGGCGACCGCAGGGTAAATGCTCGCGGTCTCATCGAGCGACCCATTATCATTCCGGCTGAACGCATAAAACTGTTTCGGTGAATTATAGAACTCCGACTCCAGTTTCGAGCGAATTTCACCGGCCTTCTTGTTAGCCTCCGTCCCTGCGGACTTCTCATTCAGCAGCCCCGCCATCCCAGCCATTGCATCGGACGACTGCTGATCCAGAGCCGCTAAATAAATCTCTTCTTTCGGCATGCCCTGGGGCCAGGATTCGACCCAACCCGTGCCCTGCGAATTGTTATAAATCCCATCGTTACCCTCGTGCGCCCGCGTAAACCCGTATGCCTTACGGACAGCTTCCCAGTTCTTCTTGAGATAAGAAACATCTCCGCTCGTCCTCACGTAATCCCACATGGTCATTACGAAGAGTGGGGCAGAGTCGGCCGCAGCATAGAAGTAGGGCGTCTCTTTCCAGTCCAGTGCGTCTGCCGATTGAGAAAACTCGTGCATGATCTTTCCGTCTGCCCGTTGACGGCGAATCAGAAAGTCAAGGGCGCGTCGCGTTAATGCAAAATCACCATAGCTGTTGATGGCATACGTCGTCCACATCGTGTCCCGACCAAAGAACCATGCGTAACCGGGACGAGCCGAATCTGCCGATTCGTAATAGCCCGCCACCATCCCGATCTCGTCCTTGTATTTCACCTGCGCCTGGTCGATGGCCACTTCAGCCCATTGCAGCGCCTCGTCGATTCGCCTGTCCGGAGTCTCGACACTTAAGTGAGTGGCTAGAAAATGAGCGTAATAGTCTTGGGTCTGCTTGTAAACACCCGGTACCGCGGCTTCCATCGCAGCCGCTTGGTCAAACGGCGACTCTCCTTTTGTGACCGCCATCAACAACGGAAATGCCAGGCCTCGATCCCGTTTTGGATCGAACTGAAGCTTGAGTTCCAGCGGATACGTTTGCGGGTGTTCCTGATAGGGCACCAGAATCCCTGGTCTTGTTCTGGGCATGGCAACAACGGCAGACATGTGAGGATCATCGGTGTGCACGACGTAAAGCCCGCTTTCTCCTTGCGTGATCCACTCGCCATTCGGTCTTCCGAAATTCGAAGCGGGCCACATTCGCAGCATTTCTGGAGTGAACGAAAATGTGAGTTCAATTGGCCGGGCGGATTCCACTTCAAACACCACTGATGCTCCCATGGGCGGTGTACTTACTCCCCTGGGAGCGAACATTCGTTGCCGAACCGTAAATGCCGAGTGCGAGTAGGTGATAACAGTTTCGCCCGGCAGCACCTTAATTTCCGCCGCAAGCGCATTGACATCGATCGGAACCGGGTAATCTGCTAATTCAGCCCGAATCGAGAAATTACTCAGGATCTTCACCGGCCATTGCCAGACCTCAAACCGTCCGTTTTGGCGCCCAAACAATGCGCCGTGCTCACCAGCAACAGTCCACGGCTTAGCTGCTTGGGCCGGAGCGATGATGCGCAAGCCGGTGCCGGGAGCGGCCAACACTGTAAGAGGGTCCAGAGTCGCAGCTTGAATGCTACTCGCGATCAGCAAGGCCAACGTTACTTGAGGGAGGGAAGGCACTGTTACATATGGAATCACACCGGCCGTCAACCAACAAGACAGAAGGCTTCTTTTTTGTCAGCTCTCTCCAAAGCGCCATTCGGCATAGTCGCGTTCAGCCTGCCGAAGTTAAAGTCGCTTCTTGCCTTTGAGCGCCAGTTCAAACGAAGGATGGGAGTAAGTACCCCTTATCTGTATGGGCAGAACAGCCCCCGCATGCTTGCCTCGAAAGAGAGGACTTAAGGGTTTGAGCAGCCATGATTTCATTCCGGTGGTTGCCTGAGACAGATCCGTTCGCATGGCCAGGGTGCCGCGCCAATCGATTGCCTGCGTTATTAGGCCGTAGGTTCCGGCTCCCGTGGCCGATGCTCCAGGGAGCTGGAAGGAAGTACCCGAAAAGTTCGCTTTGCCGTCCCGGAGAATCACGGCCGCCTCGAAAGTAAAAACGACTGGGGCAGCCTCGGCTGGCTGCTCTTCTTGTTGCTTGTCACCGCGACCGTGTGCGCTCAGCTCATTTACTTTACTCTGAGTATGGAGGTTCAAGAACTGTGCGCGATCCATACGAAACTGTCCCGTCAATCCAATCCTTCTTAGGAATAGCTGGTCTCCAGAAGGCAATGTGGCATGCGTCTGAAAGGAAATGGCGCCCATCAGAGAGGGTGATTCAGCTTTTCCAAACAACCGCAGCAGATCTTCAATCCGTCCCTGTTTTGCGGTGACATCAAACGATGCGGTTTTCCCAAGCTTATTTGCTTCACTGCTAACCGACCCGTGCGCCTCCATCGACGTGTTCAAGTAGCTCACTTGTGCACTATCGATCGCTACGTCACCGTTCTTACCATTTACGGCTGCGTCGAACTTACTTCGAAGCGCTACTTCGTGATGACTGGCCGATAAAGCAAAATTGGCAATGCCTGTGGTCCCGCGAACTTCAAGACGAGCTAAATTTCCACTCAGCGAACCTGAACCTGAAATCAAGCCTGACAAGGGATGAAAACAACCAAGGTCCGCTTTGTCCATTTGGAACCTGCCTGCGACAGGCGTCTGGAAAATATCCGCAGCGTTAACCGGCCCAAACGTACCCTCGATATTCACGGTGCCCGACGGCTCAGGAATGTGTACGACCGCCCGAACACCGGTGACGTTTGTACCTCCGGCATTCTTAACCACCAGCTCTGGAAGTGTAAATCGCAACGGCTGACCGTCTCCGGATTTCCGTTCAAACTCTACGACTGCGCCGTCGCCGATCGCTTCTGTAATAGTTGTAGCCAGCTTCTCTTCTGGATGAAGATGGGTCGGTTCTGGAATTTCGGCAGGAATGTAGACCTTAAGCCCTGAGATCCGTATCTGCTTCAACTGTCGCCTGAGGAGAATCAAGGTCCACCACGACGCCCGGCAGGTGAATGTGTGGATAGAGGCCATTGTAACTTTCCGGCCTCGTAAGTCACGGGTGAAAAGAAGGTCTTCCGCTACATATCCCGGATTGGGGAAGAATGTTTGCCGGAACTTACCAACGCGGAGCTCACTATCGGCAAAATGTTCTAAACGGCTAACACTTTTATCCCGCGTGAACGGCCAATGGTAAGCAAGAAGCAACAGACTGGCCCCGAGTGCCGTAACCAGAATGAGTGAAAGAAACGGAAGGAATTTGCGGCCGATCCTTCGAAACCCGGTCAGCCAATGGTGTTGCATAACATTGCCGGGCTTCGAAGGACAATCGTAACCGATTTATGACGTGCGACGACGAAATAGCGCGTGATAGATCACGAGCACTATAATCGCCCCAATCGCAGCCACGACGATACTGTAGACATTTACGCCAGTAACCGGGTGACCGCCAACTAAACTAAACACCCAGCCACCTACGACAGCGCCAACTATCCCCAAAATAATATCGAGGAAAAATCCCTCGCCCGACTTATTAACTACCTTGCTGCCAATAAACCCGGCAATAAGTCCTAGTACTATCCAAGCTAGAAATGACATAATTTAACCCTTGTTTCTGTTGTTTGTTATGAGTTACGCGACATATGTGACATGATCATCGCGAGTGAGCCTGCCCCAAGTGCCTTGACGAGGGTCGGATGCTGAGCATAGAATCCGCTAGCCTGATCAATAAATGACGGATCGTTCTTTTGGGCCTGTTCTGCCAGTTGACTTACTGCCTCGGGCGGTACCTGTGAGGCTTGTTGCGGGGTAATTTGCGATCCGCCGCCCAAAGCCCCGCCTCCTAAAGCTCCCGCAAGACTCCCCAAAATACCCGTGCTTGCGGCCGGTCCCAGCGATCCAAGCAGATGATTGAGGATACCTGCCTGTTGCGTGCCGTTAGAGTTAGAGAACATCGTGCTGAGCATCTGTCCAAAGGGTGGAGTCTGGTTCGACCGGAAAGCCTCCGCAAGTCCCCCGGCTAAGTGCGATTGCGATGCACCCTGAGAAACCTGTTCGAAGTCCTGCTCCGGAGTACTACCCGATGGAGCGCTGCCGCCTTCGGCATACTGCTTCAAAATTCCAAATACGTTTGAAAGTGACATAGCGTAGTGGCTTGTGTGTTGCCACTAACTAGACGCTATTGGCGCGGAATGTGCACGTGTAAGTTAAACGAGAAGCGGAAAACAGTTTAAATCAATCAAGAAGGGCAGGTCTAAAGCGGATTGTGGGGCGGCTGGTGGGATTTGAACCCACGACATCCAGAATCACAATCTGGCGCTACTACCAACTGAGCTACAGCCGCCGTATCAACTGTCAGTTTAACATCCGGTTTACGTCAGGCTGATCGGGTCCACATCGATCACCAGAGCCGTTGCACCCCACCTTTCCTTATTCGCAAACGCCCGCAGCTGGCTCACCAGACCTCGCAAAACCTGTCGTTCCGCTGCTTTCACCAGAATTTGATACCGGAACTCGCCCTTCACCCGCAGTATGGGCGCCTCTGCCGGTCCCAAAATCCGCACGCCGGCCGGCGGTAAGGCCAGCACCTGCTCTACTTGCGTAGCCATTCGGAGGGCCTCCTCCTGCTGCGGCGCCCGCACCAGTACATTGGCGCAGGCCGCAAAGGGGGGCCAGCGTAGCCACTTCCGAAAATCGACTTCTTTCTTATAGAAACCTTCATAATCCTGACGAGCCGCAAAGCGCACCGCATAATGGTCGGGATTGAATGTCTGAAT
>CAXTMN010000036.1:0-11476 GCA_964245395.1 uncultured Bryobacteraceae bacterium | reverse complement strand
AATACTCGACCCGGCACATCGCCTCGCCCGGCCCGGCCCGCAGCCTGTGTCAGGAGTTGAAAGCTACGCTCGGCGGATCGGAAATCCGGCATGCTCAACCCGATATCCGCCAGAACCACTCCCACCAGCGTCACATTCGGGATGTCATGGCCTTTCGCGATCATCTGCGTCCCGACCAGAATGTCGATTTCACCATTCCGAAAGCTCTGTAAAATACGTTCGAATGAACCCTGGCCTCTGGCACTATCCCGGTCCAGCCGCCCAATCCGAGCCGTCGGCAGATGCTGATGCAATTCATCCTCGACCCTTTCGGCGCCGGTTCCCAGGAACTGGATGTATTCGCTTCCGCAAGCAGGACATTTCGCGGGAACTTTGTCAGCAAATCCGCAGTAGTGACACAGCATCCGGCGGTCTCTTCGATGCTGTGTCAAGCCCACCGAACAGTTCGTACACAGCATCCGCTCTCCACAACTCCGGCACACCATGAAACTGGCAAACCCGCGCCTGTTCATGAGCAACATCGTTTGCTCACGAACAGCTAAACGCCGGCGCATTTCCTCCAGCAGTTTGCGCGAGAAAGTCTCCTGCTGCTTGGTCTCCAAAAACTCGAGCCTCATATCGACAATTTCGATTTCGGGCATCGGCCGTTGGGCGATACGCTCCGGCAATCTCAATAACGTGTACTTTCCGTGCTCTGCGTTATAGCGGCTTTCCACACTTGGGGTGGCCGACCCGAGCACGGCCACTGCCCCCGCTTGCTTGGCCCGCATCAACGCCACATCGCGCCCGTGATACCGCGGGCTCTCACCCTGCTTGTAACTCCCGTCATGCTCTTCGTCCACGATCAGCAATCCTAAATTCTGCACTGGAGCAAATACGGCCGACCTCGTACCCACTGCCACACGCGCCTGCCCGTTCCGAACGCGCCGCCACTGATCGGCCCTCTCCGCATCTCCAAAAGCCGAGTGTAAAATCGCGACCTGCTTACCGAACCGTTGAAAGAACTGTCCCGCCATCGCCGGCGTCAATGCGATCTCCGGAACCAGCAACAACGCATTCTTCCCCATCGCCAACGCCGCTTCAATGCTGCGCAGGTAAACTTCCGTTTTTCCTGACCCAGTGACACCCTGAAGCAGGAAGGCCCGGAAAGCATTGGCCTCCAGAGCAGATTCGATGCAGCTGAACGCGTCGGCTTGGTGTGCGTTTAGGGTCGGGGCGGGGCGGACGAAACCTTCTGGCGCTGCAAGACCTTCAATCTCGAGCTTGATTAATTCGCGCCGGGCTAGCGAACGGGCCGCTCCGCTCGCCTTCTTAACAGTCCCACCCATTTGGGCCACATTATGCACACCCGGATGCAGCTCCAGGAAAGCCAACAGCTCGCGCTCGCTCTTATTGAGCTTCAACTCGGGGGCCGGTCTCCGCACAAACTCAGCCTGTAGCCGCTCGGCTGAAGCTCTGAGAAGGTCCCGCTCTTCTTGCGTTTCTTCTGCCACTACCCAGCCGCGCTTGATCAAACTGCGCACCACCCCTCCTGCGCCTTTCACTTTGCCCGCCAGGTATGTAGACGACCGTGAACGCCCCGCTAGCAACCCCAGCACGTTCGACGCGGGGTCGCTCTCTGCCGCAAAAGCTAATTGACGGGCAACATCCTCACCTGTTCGTGTCAGCGAGTATTGGGTGCTACGGCGCATTTCGCCTCCCAGAGGAAGCATGCCTTTCAGCACCTCGCCTATCGGCGCGCAATAGTAACCAGCAATCCACTCGGCCAACTGCAGCAGTTCTTCGCCGATCACAGGCTCGGCATCAAGCAGACTTTGTACTTGCCGCAATTCCTGGTCGGATGTTTCGTTGTGAAGACGCAGAATAATCCCGTTCAGGCGTCGCTTGCCGAAAGGTACCCAGACACGTGATCCGACAGCTACCCTGTGCCGCAGTGTCTCTGGCAGTTCATAGGTAAACAGCTGATCAAGTGGAACAGGAAGGGCCAGATCGCAGTAGCGAAATGCTTCGTTCATCCCGGTTTACAATCAGCCGTCGAATTCGCTGATCGCCCGAAACGCTGGTCTGAGCGCCGGATACAGTGCTCGGTAGACGTCATAGCTTTGACGGTAATACTTCGCCGCTCCAGGCGCTGGCTGCTTCACCAGCTGTTCTTTCACCGCACCTTCACAGACCTCGGCCACGCCTCCGTATCCGCCGGTGCCCGCCATCGCCAGCAGCGCTGCTCCATAAGCCGATCCCTCCTGGGTCTCTAAGGTAGCGACGGGAGTCTCGAAAATGTCCGCAAACAGTTGGTGCCAGAACGGACTTCTCGCGCCGCCACCCGAGAGTCGGGTCATTGTGGGACGGACGCCAAGAGAAGCGATAATATCCAACCCATCCCGCAGGCTGTAACAAACGCCTTCCAGAATGGATCGTATAAGGTCCGGTCGGGTGTGCTTTGCCGTTAATCCGATGAAAGCCGCCCGCGCGGTCGCATCCAGATGCGGAGTCCTTTCGCCCATTAGATACGGCAGCCAGAACAGCCCGTTCGCCCCCTCCGGTGAAAGCGTCGCTTCGGCTGTCAGAGCCTCGTATTCAATCCCTGGGGCAAAACGGTTCCGGAACCACTGCAAACTCAGACCTGCGCCCTGCGTGACCCCCATCACGTGCCAGGCCTGGGGAATCGCGTGACAAAAAGTGTGCACTCGCCCGGCCGGATCATAGGCAGGCTTCTCCAGATACGCAAACACAACCCCCGACGTGCCCACGGTGCAGGACATGATGCCTGGCGTCACAATCCCGTTCCCGATCGCGCTGGCGGCCTGATCTCCTGCGCCTGCTACCACGGGAGTTGACTCGGCCAGTCCTGTCTCTCGGGCTGCCGCTCCCGTCACGTGACCGCTGATACTGCTCGACTCCAGAACCTCCGGAAGAATGCTTCGTTCAAGACCCAAACCGGCCACCATCTTCTCTGACCATTTGCGTCCTGCTACATCGAACAGTGCGGTCCCGCTCGCATCGGAAACATCGGTCGCAAACTCGCCAGTCAACTTGAAACGCAGGTAATCCTTCGGCAAAAGGATCTTCCGCACCGCCTCAAAACTCTGCGGCTCGTTATCCCGGATCCACAACAGCTTTGGCAATGTGAAGCCCGTCAACACCGGATTCGCCGTGTAAGCAACAACCTTTTCGCTGCCTAGTTTTCCGTTGATGAAGTCGACCTGCCGCTGGCTCCTTTGGTCACACCAGATCAACGCGGGACGGATTACTTCGTTATTCTTGTCGAGCAGCACCAGGCCATGCATCTGGCCCGTTAAGCCTATCCCGGAGATTGCCTCCGCCTTGATGCCGCTCCCCCCCAGCATCCCGTGAATGGCTGCTTTCGAAGCACGCCACCAGTCATCCGGGTCCTGCTCCGCCCAGAATGGTCGCGCCATTTGCATCTCTTCATGCGGCGAGATGAAGGAGTAACACACCCGCCCCGACCCGTCCACCAGAAGCGCCCGTGACCCTCCCGTGCCGACATCAAGTCCGAGCCAGTAGCCTCTGAATCCGGGGACCATCGTCAAGAGTTTAGCGGGCGCCTGCCGCTGCCTCGACGAAGATCCCCCGCTGAAAAGGAAGATAGGCTGCCCCGAACAAGCCAGCCTCAGCGCCCAGTAGCGCTTTTTCGATCCGCGTGCCCACCCTCTTGAACGTGAATGACCGGCGCTCCACTTCCTCGAACATCGCGGGCGCAAAGAACTCCCACGCCGGCAAGGGCCCGCCGCTCAGTAAGAATAAAGGAGAGTTGAAAACGTTGATCAAACTGGCGATCGCGATGCCCAGCGCTCTTCCCACCGAATGAAAAACCAGCTTCGCTCGCTCGTTGCCCTCTAAAGCAAGCTGATGCACACCGGCAGCCGTGATGTCAGGCCGAAAGTGCATCATCCGTCCCATGGCGGCAATGGCCGTTGCTGAGGCATGCTTCTCTAAACAGCCGCAATTGCCACATCCGCATGGATTTCCGTCCGGGAACACTGTCATATGCCCGAACTCACCGGCCATCCCGCAGAATCCATGCAGGATCTTTCCGCCGATTACGATTCCGCCCCCAATTCCTGTGCCCAGCGTCTTCAGAATCAAATCATCAACATCTCGCCCCGCGCCCATCCACATCTCCCCCAATGCCGCCGCGTTTGCGTCGTTCTCGAGAAGAATAGGAATGCCAAGTGCGTTCTGAATCTTGGCTCGGATCGGAAACCGTTTTTTTTTATTTATTTGGGGAGCACCGAGATCTACACCGGACTCCATATCGATAAACCCCGGTATGCCGATCCCTACACCGCGCAGCCCGGTGATCCCCACCTGCGAGCGCACATCGCGAATGATCTGCACAATATCGCCAACGATATGCTCAGGTCCGGCTCCATATACAGCCGGAATCGAAACCCGATGGAGAATCTGGCCATCTCCATCAAGTGCGGCTACACGAAGATTGGTGCCACCCAGATCAACGCCGATTGAGTACGCGCCCATGCGGAACAGATCATAACAGATAAACCCAATAACGCGCGACTTCCTCTTATTTGACCGGAATACAGGCCACGTCCAGCCAAAAGTGAGCGGCAGCGCGAATCGTGGAAAAAAACGTATCTAAATCCACCGGCTTACGTAAGTAGCAGTTGGCATAAAGCTCATAAGCGTCGCGAATATCGTGGTCTGCGTCAGACGTCGTAAAAACAGCCACCGGAATCAGCCGCAGCTTCTCGTCACGCTTCATAATTCCTAGTACTTCTCTGGAATTCGATCTCGGAAGGTTGAAGTCCAGGAAAACCAAATGCGGCGTGGGTGCTCCGGCAAATTTTCCTTCCTGTCTCACGAACAGCAGAGCCTCGTCGCCGTCACTAGCTACATGAACCTGCACTGGCGGGGAGAGCTCTCGTAATGCTTCACGCATTAGCCGCACATCGCCGGGATTGTCTTCGATGATCAATATAGTTCGATTGCTCGGCAATACTCCTCCCGTAATCAGTACTTTTCGGCGTCGTGAACCTGCGAAAATAGCAGGCTCATGGCTAGAGTTCCCGCAGTAAAACGACCGCTCCTTGCCTCTCTCCTCACGTCTGCTGCCTTGCTGCTCACACCCTTGCTGGCAGCCCAATCCGGCCCTGCCCCTGAGAGAAGCACCTTAGCCTCGAAAACAGCGCGCCTGCAAAAACTGGACGGGCTGTTTCCCCTGTATTGGGATGAAGCAACGGGAAAAATGTGGCTTGAAATTAGTCACTTCGATCATGAATTCTTATATATCACCGCCCTGTCTGCAGGTGTCGGCTCCAATGATCTGGGCCTCGATCGGGGCAGCATGAACCCGGCTCTGGTGGTTCAATTCCAGCGCTCCGGGCCTAAAGTCTTGCTCATCGAATCGAATTACCGGTTTCGCGCCACCAGTGAAGAACCGGCCCAGCGCCGTGCGGAAACCGATTCTTTCGCCCGGTCGGCGCTTTGGGGCTTCGATGTCGCCGCAGAAGAGGGCAGCCGTGTGTTGGTCGATGCCACAGCATTCCTCCTCCGGGACAGTGCCCGCGTTTCGGAGCGTCTTGCCCGTCAGAAACAGGGCGCCTATCACGTCGACGCCTCCCGGTCAGCTTTCTACCTGCCTCTGACAAAAGCTTTTCCGAAAAACACGGAGATCGAGACCACCATCACCCTGACCGGTGAGCCTACCGGCAAGCTTATAGCCGAGGTCACGCCTTCGCCCGAAGCCATTACCGTTCGCCAGCATCAATCCTTCGTCGCACTTCCTGATTCCGGCTACACGCCGCGCTTACAAGACCCCCGGGCAGGCTACTTCTCGACTGAGTTCCTCGACTTTTCTGCTCCAGTCGATAAGCCGGTTATGACGCGCTACATCGCCCGCCACCGCCTGGAAAAGAAGGACGTTACGGCCGCCCTCAGCGATCCCGTGACGCCCATCATTTACTACGTCGATCCGGGCGCCCCCGAGCCAATCCGTAAAGCTTTGATCGAAGGCGCTGGCTGGTGGAACCAGGCTTTCGAATCAGCTGGTTTCCACAATGCCTTTCAGGTTCAGGTTCTGCCGCTCGATGTCGACCCCATGGACGTCCGCTACAACATCATCCAATGGGTCCATCGCTCCACTCGCGGCTGGTCTTATGGCAACTCGATCATCGATCCGCGTACCGGCGAAATCATCAAAGGCATCGTCTCTCTCGGCTCGCTTCGGGAACATCAGGATTACTTGATCTTTGAAGCTTTGATGGCCCCGCACGTACCCGGGCACGATACCACTCAATTGCTGACTGATGCAGTCTATGCCCGCCTGCGCCAGTTAGCAGCTCATGAGGTTGGCCACACGCTCGGGCTCGAACATAATTACGTCGCCAGTACCCAAGGCCGCGCCTCTGTCATGGATTATCCGGGACCTCGTATTGACTTTCGGCCGGACAACACTCTCGACCTCTCGCACGCTTACGCTGTCGGTATCGGTACCTGGGACAAAGTCAGTATTCAATGGGGTTACTCCCAATTTCGTTCGGGTACTGATGAGCGAAAAGCACTCGACCAAATCATCACCGATGCTGCCGCGCGAGGCCTTACCTTCATTACCGACGCCGACAGCCGCCCTCCCGGCAGCCCTCACCCGCTCTCCCATTTGTGGGACAACGGAGGAAACGCCGTCGATGAACTCCAGCACCTGCTAAAGGTCCGCTCCTTTGCTCTCTCCCGCTTCGGCGAAAACAATATCCAGCCCGGCGCTCCCATGTCGACCCTCGACGAGGTGCTGGTTCCGCTCTATTTCCTCCACCGTTACCAGACCGAAGCAGCAAGCAAAGTTCTTGGCGGAAACCAGTACACCTACGCTCTGCGGGGCGACGGTCAGCCCACTACACACATTGTTCCTGGCGCCGAGCAGCGCCGGGCACTCCAGGCGCTCCTGCAAACCATCGCCCCTGAGACTTTAACTCTGTCCGATCGTATTCTCGTTCAGATTCCGCCGCGGCCGCCGGGCCATCCTCGCACTCTGGAGACCTTCCCCTCACGAACCGGACTCACGTTCGACCCGGCTGCCGGCGCCGAAGCCGCTGCCAACCTCACTGTCGGCCTCATCCTTAATCCGGAGCGCGCCGCTCGCCTGGTTGAATATCACGCCCGTGATGCCAGCAATCCCGGGTTAAAAGATGTCATCTCCGCACTTCTCGATGCCACTTGGCGCAAGTCCTCTCCGTCCGGTTTTTCCGGGGAGATAGCCGAAACTGTCAACCATGTCGTACTGGCAAATCTGCTGAACTTGGCGCTCAATTCTTCCGCTCCGCCGGTCGTGCGCTCAATCGCCATGCAAGGTTTGGCAGATGTGAAACTGGTTGCCGCCGGTGACCCTTACGCACTCCATCTGATCGAGACGTTCTCGAAAGAACCGGAGAGACTCCAGCTTCCCAGGCTTCTTGATCCACCTCCCGGTCAGCCCATCGGCGAAGGAGAGGATTTTAATTTGTCGCTAGGCCCTGTAACGCCAACTCTGCAATAGAATCCGCGAACGCCGGGCAAAGTGGACTGTGTCCCGCCAGCAAACGAAAGTAGAAAGGCCCATACAGGAGATCCAGCACCACATCCAGGTCGGCCTCTCTCGGCAGCCGTCCTTCTTGCTGATGATGTTCCAAAACTCTCTTCGCTTCCGCCCGTCTCGGTTTGATCCAAACAGTGCGAAATACTGCGGCTACTTCCCCATCACTCTGCGCCGCTGCGAGAAAGGCTTTAAACACCCGCCCCCGGCGTCCCGTTAGCAGCTTGATAAAGTTACGCAACTGCAGGCGAATATCATCGCGCAAGTCGCCTGTATCCGGAAAAGGCAGCTCGTGAGCCGCCTCGTCCCGTAATGCCTCTATCAGCAGCGCCGCCTTGTTCGGCCACCAACGGTAAATTGTCGCCTTACTCGCGCCGGCACGCTCCGCCACCGCCTCGATCGTTGTTGCTCCGAATCCGAGTTCTTCGACCGATTCCAGTGCCGCGCCCAGAATGCGGCCCTTGGCTACTTCGTCTCGCGGACGCCCGCGACCACGCGCGGACAACTCCAGACGCGCATCTTCTTTCGCCAACGTATTGGTCTTCAGATAAGCTACCCGCTCTCTCTGATGTGTTCTCACCGCAGGGCGTTGCTTATTTTCGAAACTTTGTAGTATCGTAAATAATCCAGACAATTAAATGTGGATCGTCAGAGTAGCTCTTTCCCGGCCGTACACCTTTATCGTGTTGGCCCTGCTAGTCCTGCTGGTCAGTCCCATCGTCATTCTCCGCACGCCAACCGACATTTTCCCCAATATCGATATTCCGGTGATCTCTGCTATCTGGACCTACAACGGGCTTAATACGGAAGAGTTTGAAGGGCGCATCACCTCCGTCTACGAGCGTATTCTGACCACCACCGTCAATGACATTGAGCACATCGAATCCACCACGCTGAACGGCACAGCTGTCGTAAAGATCTTCCTTCAGCCAAGTGCGAATGTCACCACCGGTGTCGCCCAGACAACCGCCGCCTCCCAAACCATCCTCAAACAGATGCCGCCCGGCATCACACCACCCATCATCCTGACCTACAGCGCCTCGAGCGTACCGATCCTTCAGCTGGCGCTTTCTGGCAAAGGTCTTCAGGAGCAGGATCTGAACGATATCGCCATGAACTTTCTGCGAACTCAACTGGTGACCGTCCCCGGAGCCGTCGTGCCCTATCCCTACGGCGGAAAACAACGTCAGGTAATGGTCGATCTGCACCCGTCGCAACTTCAGGCCAAGCAGCTTTCGGCTTACGATGTCGTTACCTCCGTCGCCAACCAGAACCTGATCTTGCCGTCCGGAACCGCCAAGATCGGTCAATTTGAATACGACGTCGACATGAACTACAGCCCAAAGCGCATCGAAGAGATCAATCAGTTCCCCGTGAAAGTTGTCGGCAATTCGACTGTGTATGTGCGCGATGTGGCCAACGTGCGCTTCGGCTTTTCACCTCAGACCAACATCATCCGCAGGGACGGTCAGCGCGGCGTACTGGTGAGCGTCTTGAAGGCGGGAAGCGCTTCTACGCTCGACGTTGTTCAAGGCATCAAAAAGCTGTTGCCACGTGTCGCCGCCACGCTTCCCCCTACGTTGCAGATTCAACCACTCGCCGATCAGTCCATCTTTGTTAAGGCCGCTATCAACGGCGTCGTTCGTGAAGCCATCATCGCCGCCTGCCTGACTGGGCTTATGATTCTGCTGTTTCTGGGTAGCTGGCGCAGCACCCTTATCATTGCTATCTCCATCCCGCTTTCGATTCTTACCTCGATCTGCATACTGAGCGCTCTGCACGAAACCATCAACATCATGACTCTCGGTGGGCTCGCGCTCGCCGTCGGAATCCTGGTTGACGATGCCACCGTGACCATAGAGAATATCGAGCGCTACCTCGAAGAAGGGCATCCGCTTCACACATCCATTCTCGAAGGAGCCGCTCAGATTTCCGTTCCCGCGTTGGTCTCGACTCTTTGTATCTGTATCGTCTTTCTTCCCATGTTTTTCCTCAGCGGCGTGGCGAAATATCTGTTCGTCCCCTTGGCCGAGGCCGTCGTCTTCGCCATGATCGCTTCCTATGTGTTGTCTCGAACTCTGGTCCCGACCCTCGCCATGTATCTTCTCCGTGCCAAAGCGCACGGCTCTGTTCGCACACGTAATCCCTTCACGTTGTTTCAGCGCGCTTTTGAGCGTGGGTTCGAACGCGTCCGCACGTATTACCTTGCCGTCCTGACTACATTCGTCTACCGTCGCATGATATTTGTCCCGGCCTTTCTCCTCCTGTGCATCTCTGCAGTCGCGCTGCTGCCCTTCCTCGGTCAGGATTTCTTTCCCAGCTCCGACACAGGCCAGTTCAGACTGCATGTTCGCACCAAAACCGGAACCCGCATCGAGGAGGTGGCCCGCCTTTTCGATCAGTTCGACACGGCTATAAGCCGGCAGGTCCCAGACGCCGAGCTCAGCAGCGTCCTTGACAATATCGGCTTGCCGTACAGTCAGCTAAACCTCTCCTACAGCAACTCCGGTCAGGTCGGCACCGCTGACGGCGACATCCTTGTCTCACTCGCTGAAAAGCACCGTCCGACAGCCGGGTATGTCCGCGTCCTTCGCCAGACCCTGCCCAAACAATTCCCAGGCGCCACGTTTTATATGCTCCCGGCTGATATTGTCACCCAGATCCTCAACTTCGGCCTGCCCGCGCCTATCGATCTCCAGCTCACCGGCAATAATCTCGGGGAAAGCCGTGCCTTCGCTGACCGCATCCTTCCGCAACTTCAGCGCATCCCCGGAGCCGTCGACCTGCACGTTCATCAGGTTTTCGATGGTCCAAAACTTCACTTGCAGGTGGACCGCACCAAAGCTGCTGAAAGCGGCTACACGCAAGCGGACCTTGCCCGCAGTTTCCTGACCACGCTGAGCGGAAGCTTTCAGACCCAGCCTACTTTCTGGCTCAATCCTCAGAACGGTGTCAGCTATAGCCTGGTCACCCAGACCCCGCAGTACGACATCCAATCCATCCAGGATTTGCGAAATACTCCGATCAGCGGTCCCAACCAGAAGGCTCCAGAGATCCTGAGCGACGTTGCCGACATCAGCCGCCAGAACGAACTTGCCGTAGCGACCCACTACAACATCCGCCGCACGGTCGACATCTATGGTTCCGTACAGGGTCGCGATCTCGGCGGCGTTAGCAGTGATATCCAGAAGATCATGGCCGCCAACACCAAATATCTTCCACGCGGCTCTCAGCTACTTCTCCGCGGCCAGGCTCAGACTATGCAGGATTCCTTCACTGGATTGCTGGCCGGGCTGCTTGGCGCCATCGTGCTTGTCTACCTGCTGATTGTTGTCAACTTCCAATCCTGGCTCGATCCGTTCGTAATTATCACCGCATTACCCGCTGCCCTCGCCGGCATCATCGTGTTTCTGTTTATCACGGGCACAACGATCAGTGTCCCGGCTCTGATGGGCGCCATCATGTGTATGGGCGTTGCTACCGCCAACAGCATACTTGTGGTCAGCTTTGCCAAAGAAGAGCTGCAGCGTCATGGAAATCCCATCGAAGCTGCTCTCGAGGCAGGCTCAACCCGCTTCCGCCCGGTTCTTATGACCGCCCTGGCCATGATCATCGGCATGATCCCCATGGCTCTCGGTCTCGGCGAGGGAGGGGAACAGAATGCACCGCTCGGGAGAGCCGTGATCGGCGGCCTGCTCTGCGCAACGGTTGCCACGCTCGCCTTCGTCCCTTCCGTATTCAGCCTGCTTCACACCCGCCGCTCGAACCAAGGCCAGACTGCCTCACGCGCCACAACAAAGGAGCCCGCTCATGTCTAAAACACTTGAAGTTGAAGCAGCAGGCCAGGTACGCAATCACCTCGAACTTCCTGAGCCAGTCGCAGAAGAAACAGTCCAAACCGGACAGCAGCCTTCTCCCCCACTCCCGGCC
>CAXTMN010000035.1:39648-44110 GCA_964245395.1 uncultured Bryobacteraceae bacterium | reverse complement strand
GTTTTCTTGGCGCGAGAGATCCGCTGGCCCAGCGTCTTTTCCGGCACAAGAAACGCACGCGCGATCTCCGCGGTGGTGAAGCCGCCGATCAGGCGCAATGTGAGCGCGATGCGTCCTTCCACCGCAAGCACGGGATGACACGCGGTGAAGATGAGCCGCAGCACGTCGTCATCGATCACCTGATCCAGCGAATGATCCAAAGCGTCTCCAAGCCGCTGCTGTTGTTGCCATTCCAGTTCGCGTGCAATGGCTCCGTGCTTTTGCAGGAGCATGCGGCCACGGCGCAACGAGTCGATCGCGCGCCGCTTTGCCGCGGTCATCAGCCACGCGCCGGGATTTTCGGGGATGCCTTCTTCGGGCCAGAGTTCAAGCGCAGTCACCAGGGCGTCCTGGGCCAGTTCTTCTGCGATGCCGATATCCTGGGTGACTCGGGCAATAGCGGCGATGAGCCGTGTGGACTCGATCTTCCACACGGCCTCAATCGTCTTATGGACATCGCTCATTCGTATGAGGTTACCGGGGTCAGTTGCTCGAACCCTTTCGCCGCCTTCTGGACGGCTTCGGGAAAGTCAGATATCTCGTGAATCTGGCGGACTTCGATCCTCTCGTTGCTGGACATGGGTGCTCGCTTTGCCCATTCGATGGCCTCTTCGCGTGAGCGTACCTGGATAATCCAGTAGCCGCCGATGACTTCTTTCGACTCCGCAAACGGCCCGCCGGTCACCGTCGGCTTGCCGTCCATGTAAGAGATACGTGCTCCCGTGGAAGGAGGAAACAGTCCATCCAGTGCGAGCAGGACTCCCGCCTTTTGTAACGACTTGTTGTACTCCATCATCTTCGCTACTGCTTCTGCGCTGGGTGCCATATCCGGCGCAGCCGATCCATATCCTTCGGGGATCACCATCATCATGAAACGCATTGAGTTGCTCCTATGGTTGGTCTTCAAAGGCCCAGCGACCGGCGAATGTCCTCGACGATGTTCGGCCCGAGGCCCTCGAAAGGACCACATTCGAGGCTTTCCGGCCGGTGGGTCGCAATGTATTTCGTCGCGGCATTGAGGCCGTCAGACATAGGACTGCCCGGCGCCATTGGCCAGAAGCCCGACCAGAGATCGTAGGTGCGCCGGCCAAGCAGCAGATCGAAGCTCTCGCCATGCGCTGCGAGGATTGCATCTCTGTCAGCGGGGCTGCGACCGGGTGCTGTCCAGTCGCCATAGGGGTAGTCGCCGTCTTCGCCCGAGCCGCGAACCTGGATTACGCCGTCCAGCGAGATGTGTTCGAAAATTTTGAACTTTCTCATTGCGAGTCTCCGTGGCCAAGTGATTCTCTAGCCGGCCGGATCTTGAGGAACGCTCGCACCTCGACAGGAACCCGGCAGGCGACGACGGCTTTGCGTCCCCAAGCCAGCGCTTCGTCCATGCCGGCGCACTCGAGAATCCAGAAGCCGCCGATGTGTTCCTTGGCTTCGAGGTAGGGGCCGTCGGTGATGGAGACATTGCCGTCGGGCTGCTTTCGCAGCGATTTAGCGTGGCTTGCCGATTCCAAACCGCCCGCGAAGAACCGGGCGCCTGCGGCATCCATCTCTTTGTTGAGTGCGCCGATGTCGCGAATCATCGCTTCACCTTCCAGCGACGAGTCGTAGTCTTCGGGGTGTTGAATAGCAACCAGATATTGCGGCATGGGTTCTCCTGTGATAGTCCTTCAAGCGGGCTCTCTGCCCGGCCTTCACTAGAACGACGAACGGCGAGACCGGCATTCTACAAGCCGTCGGGAACATCAACTTCAAACAACCTTTTGAGTGCGCTTTGGCTCATTTGCATTGCCCCAACCGCCGCCTCCGGGTGTCTCGATACGAAGAACCGCACCAGCATCCACGTGGATGTTGCATTTGCCAGGAAGCTCGGTTTCCACGCTGTTTTGGATCAGGGTAGTGCGGCCTCTTGTACCGTCGCTGCCACCCTGAAGTCCGTAGGGCGCGGTGATCCGGCGATCAGAAAGCAAGGTAACCTGGGCAGCACTTAAGATTTCAATCTCCCGAATCAGGCCATCGCCTCCACTGTGGGCACCAGCGCCTCCCGAGTTGCGGCGGTACGCATATTGACGGACCCGAAACGGGTAGGCATATTCGAGTGCTTCGACAGGAGTGTTCAGCGAGTTCGTCATGTGGGTATGAACGCCAGAACTACCGTTCGATTTTGGTCCGGCGCCAGAGCCGCCAGCGATCGTTTCGTAATAGGCGTAGGGCGAGCCACTCCGGGGATCGATCCCGCCGATCGTGAGATTGTTCATTGTTCCGGAACTGGCTGCAGGAATACGATCAGGGAGAATCTTTGCAAAGGCACGAAGCAACGTATCCACAATGCGTTGAGACGTCTCTACGTTTCCGCCCGCCACTGCGGCTGGAGGGAGCGCATTGACAACGGTTCCTTGGGGCACGATCAGCTCCACCGGGCGCATGAGTCCTGATGTTGGCGCAGCCTCTTCGGGCAAAAGACAGCGCAGAACATAAAAGACGGCGGAGTAGGTGATCGCTGCAACTGCGTTGAGGCTTCCGGTGACTTGAGGCGCCGATCCGGAGAAGTCGACGCGCAGAGTGCCCGCGCCAGGATGGGTTTTGATGGCAACGGCGATGCGGATCGGCATGTCCGTGATGCCATCGCTATCCAGACAATCTTCCGCGCTGAACTCTCCTTCGGGCAACCGGCTTAACTCGGAGATCATGAGTTTCTCCGAGTGATCGAGCAATCCGGTGATATTTGACTGGACGCGCGCGCTGCCGTACTTTTCAACGAGTTCTTCGATCCGCTGAACACCGATACGGCAGGCGCCGATCTGGGCAGTCAAGTCTCCTTCACGTTCTTGCGGAGTGCGAACGTTATTCAAGATAAGACTGAGAAGCGCTTGATTCAGAGTGCCGCCCGCAATCAATTTCAGAGGCGGAATGCGAATGCCTTCCTGATAGATCTCGCGGCAGAGGCCCATAGAACCGGCGTAGGTGCCGCCGACATCGGCGTGATGGGCGCGGTTGGCTACGTAAAAAGCGGCTTGAGAATTGGAGTCGAAGAAGACCGGGACCACTAACGTGATGTCGGGCAGATGAGTGCCTCCATCATAGGGGTCGTTCAGAATGGCAACGTCTCCTGGATCGAGAGTGAGCTTGTCGAGAGCTGCGCGGACGGACATAGGCATGGAGCCCAGATGCACCGGCATGTCGTCGCCCATGGCAATTACGTTGCCTTCGCCGTCGAAGATGGCGCTCGAGTAATCGCGGCGCTCCTTGATGTTAGGAGAATAAGCAGTGCGGCGAAGTGCTGCGCCCATCTCTTCCGCAATGGAGTGGAAGGCGCTTTTAAAAAGGGCGAGTTCGATGGGATCGGGTGAACGCGTTGCTGTCACTTGACGCTCTCCTGTGAGGAACCAATCTCAATGATGAGGTTTAGATGGTCGTCGACATGGGCCCGGCAGCCGGGTGGAAGAAAGGTGGTGGCACTGTATTCGACGATCACGGCAGGGCCAGTAAACTGATCACCTGATTGCAGCAGATCCCGGTTGTATACATTCCCGGTGATCCATTGACCGCTGAAATAAATCTGCTTTTGTTTGATGATGGCGGCGTTCGGATCTCCCCTGCCCTGGCCTTTGCTCTTCGGCTCGAGAGCCAGTTGTCCGGTCGCAGCGATGAGGCGCACTCGGACGTTCACGACTTCAACGGAACGCCGGAGGTCAGAGTAGCCATACCGCTGTTCATGCAGCCGGTGGAACTCGGTCACGAAGCTTTCCGACCAGGGCACAGTCAACTCATAGCCTTGCCCGGCATAGCGCAAATCGAGCGTGCGCAGAGAGACAGCTTGGAGGCCTTCCGATTGCATCTCGTGATGGCCAAGGGTTTCCAGTGATTCGAAGTTAGCCGAAAGTCCAGAATCGTTGGGTTGTAACATGACCGTTCGCGAATAATCCCGGACAACATCGGACATGAGGATGCCATAAGCAGACAGAGCGCCGGGCATGGGGGGAACCAGAACTCTGGGAACACGCAGGGAGCGGGCAAGAGCGCAGGCGTGAAGCGGGCCAGCGCCGCCGAAAGTGACCAGTGTGAAGTCGCGGGGATCATGGCCGCCTTCGACAGAGATGTGACGGAGAGCCTTTTCCATATGAGTGTCGGCCAGCAGAATGATCCCTTCAGCGAAGCTCTCTGGATTAAGGACACCTTTCGAGAGTTCGACGAATGTTCGGGCGCGATCTTCATCGAGTTTCATGCCGCCACCAAGAAACGAATCGGCGTCTAACCGTCCGAGGAGCAGATTGGCGTCTGTTACGGTGGGCTGCTCGCCGCGACCATAGCAAATAGGACCAGGGTCAGCGCCGGCCGATTGCGGGCCGACCTTCAAAGCGCCTCCCTGGTCGAAGCTGGCTAACGAACCTCCGCCCGCGCCGACGGTGTGAATGGCCAGCATGGGTACGGC
>CAXTMN010000035.1:38516-39638 GCA_964245395.1 uncultured Bryobacteraceae bacterium | reverse complement strand
CGGTAGCGCTCTCGATCAGAGCGACGTCGGTGGAGGTGCCGCCCATGTCAAACGTGAGAATGCGATCGAACCCGGCCGCTTTGGCAATGGAGAGCGCGCCGACGACACCCCCGGCAGGGCCCGACAGGATTGTTCGGACTGGCTCCCGTGCGGCGACGGATGCTGGAACAATTCCACCGGAAGACTGCATGACGTGGAGGGTTGAACCGCCGGAGCTCAAGGCTGAATCCAGACGCTGCAAATAGCTGTGCATCTTCGGCGCCAGATAGGCGTTGATCAGTACAGTCGAGCCGCGCTCAAACTCGCGAAACTCCGGAAGGATCTCGTAAGAAGCAGAAACCGGCACACCGATTTTGCGAAGTGCCGAAACCGCAGCTTGTTCATTGGCTGGATTTGCGAAAGAAAACAAAAAAGAAACGGCGATGGACTCAGGCCGCGCAAGGCGAACAGCTTGGACAAGCGCGGTGAGATTGGCCGAGTCCACAGCCGTAAGCATGGTACCGTCAGACGCGATTCGTTCTTCGACACCGAAGCGCATCTCTTCAGGTGCGAGTGGAGGTTCCTTAGTAAAGAAGAGATCGTAGAGCTTCGGACGCGCTTGCCGGCCGATGGCAATCGTATCTTCGAAACCGGCCGTGGTGACAAATGCAACGCGAGCGCCTTTTCGTTCGAGAAGAGCATTGGTACCAACGGTTGTGCCATGACGGATCTCGGCATGCTGGTCTGCGGCAATTTGTGCAACCGCTGTGAGTATTGCCTTCCCAGGATCGGAAGGCGTCGAGGAAAGCTTCAGGACGTTTAATCGACCGTCGGCATAGTAGACGCAATCGGTGAACGTTCCACCAGTATCAATTGCAATGCGCACGTTTCAGTATCTACGAAAGAGATCGCATTGTTAGACAAGCCATTGCGGGATGGTATAACCAACTAATCCCCGCCCTGTTGCCGGAACTTCATTTCTGAGGTACACCGTGTTTCACTTGGTTCGTTTAAGTTTCGCGACGTGCATCGTTGGGCTTTTTACCGGGCATGCTTTTTCCCAAGAAGCTGGCGCTCAAATTCGAGGAATCATCACCGATGCAAGCGGCGCCGTCATGCCCGATGCCTCGGTTACAGTAGCGA
>CAXTMN010000035.1:6373-38506 GCA_964245395.1 uncultured Bryobacteraceae bacterium | reverse complement strand
CATCCGGACCACGAAGAGTGACGCAGGCGGCCATTACTTAGTAAGTCCTCTACCGCCGGGAAGCTATACACTGACGGCGGAAAAGTCAGGCTGGAGCAGATTTGAGCTTACCGGAATCCTGCTGCAGATTGGAACCGATCTGGAACACAACATTGACATGAAAGTGTCGTCGGTGCAGTCGACCATTACGGTTGAGTCGCAAACTCCTGTGATCAATACAACGACAGCCGAAGTATCAGGGGTAGTGACTGAACAGCAAATTACCACCTTGCCTGTCAATTCAAGGCAGTATCTGAATCTGGCCCTGCTCGAACCGGGAACAACTCAGGATGCCTCACGAACCTTTTACAACAATGTGCAAGTAGGGGGTGGAGACTACTTCTACGCAAACGGCTTCATGATCGACGGCGTGAGAAACACCTGGGCGGAACAGGGTGAGCCGCGGCAGAACTTCCCCGAAGGCGCGGTTCAGGAATTTAAGGTTTATGTGGCCGAGTTTCCAGCCGAGTTCGGCCTCTACATGGGCGGGTTGGTGTCAGTTGCGACCAAGAGCGGAACCAATGCTCTTCATGGAGAGTTCTTTGAGTACTGGCGTAACGAAACACTGAATCGAGACAACCGTTTTCAGCAGCAGGCAGAAGCAACTCAGCACACCAGCAATCCCTTTAACCGGAATCAGTTCGGAGGTGACCTTGGTGGAGCGATCATTAAAGACCGAACGCATTATTATCTGGCTTATGAGCGGACGCAGACGAGCGCGGCTTATACTCTGTTCACCAGTGCTTCCCAATATTACGGCAACCTTTTAGGAACGTTTCGCCAGCCCGGATATGACCAGATGATCACGGCGCGGGTCGATCACCAGATCAGCAACAATCAAACGGCATTCGTGCGCTACGGGCAAGAATGGAATCGTCTCACTTTCCAGGGTTGCGGCGCTAGTTCGCAGCGGAACTGCTATGACGGATTGATACCGCGACGATCACTGGTTGTGGGGCATACCTGGACGCCGAGCCCCACCATCGTCAACGAGGCTCATTTTCAATACGCGTATTCGTCTTACCAACTCGGGCCGCCGGGCGCTGTTTGGAAGGATGCTTCCACGCTGGCCACCAACCCTGTCGCGACATCGCAGTTACAGGTTGGCTATGTCTTTCCGAGCTTCAGTTCCGGCTATGGCTATGAGGAAGACGGCGTAGAAACTCGCTGGGAAGGCAACGACGTCTTGAGTGTGCAGAAGGGTGGGCACACGCTACGTTTTGGTTTTGACATAAACTACATTCCGTTTATAGACGCGAGCGCTTCGAATATATCGGGCACTTACACGTTCGGGACTGACCAGGTTTTCAATTCTGCAAATCCTGCCACAGTTGCGGCCCTCACGAACCCGATCCTGTTTACTGAAACGATTCCACCGATCGCAACCAGCGTGCCGACTTGGGAACTTGGCTTCTTCGCTCAGGATGAGTGGCGGATTCGATCCGGATTGACCTTGAATCTGGGGCTCAGGTACGACCGCGAACTAGGTTCGTTCAATGAAAACATCAACCTCAGTTCGTATCCAGAGACCATCCCTTTTATGGGTGATCCTTCTAAGCGCGGAGACGGAAATAACTTCGGGCCAAGAGTCGGCATCACCTGGGACCCGTTCGGGAAGGGGAAAGATGTGTTCCGGGCTGGATACGGGATCTACTACAACAACATTCAAACTCTTCAAAACTTCAATGAAAACCGTGATCTGGCGTCCTGCAGCATTACCATCAGAAATCCTGTGTACGGGAATCCGTTCAACGGACTTAGCGCAACCAGCTTCTGTTCCACCGCGCCGCCCACGGTGACCGTTCTGGCCCCAGACTATGTCAATCCTTATTCTCAACAGACGATAGCCGGTTACTCTCACCAGTTCGGGAACAACATCGCTGTCAAGGTGAACGGCGTTTACCAACACACGTTGCGGGACTTCAGAATAGTGGACCTTAATTATCCACTTGCCGGCGGGGCCCGCCCGTTGGCTCAATGGGGTCAGATACTGCAGCATCAATCGACAGCTCAGGCAAAGTACAAGGCACTGTTCGTTGAGCTAGATAAGCGATTCAGCCGCAGGTATCAAGCGACCGTTTCTTATACGCTCGCTTCGGCGAGAGATAACAATCCCCAATCCGCGATTACGAACTATGCAGATCCCGGACTAAGTTGGGGGCCGAGTAACATCGACCGGCGCAATTCACTGGTGGCAGCTGGTTCGGTGATTTTACCTTGGAAGATCACATTGGGCGCGATCTGGACGGTCCGCTCTTCACTGCCCTTCAGCGCTTACGAAGCGGTGACGAACGCGGATGGAACGACGCAGTTCGTTCCGGGAACATCGCGAAATCAGGGAAATCGCAATCTGAATCTAAGCGCTGTAAACGCGTACCGCGCTACTTTGAATCTCGCACCGCTGAGTGCGGGCACCATCAATAAGAACCTGTACAACAGCTTCGATATACATTTGTCGCGATCATTTTTTGAGAGGGAACAGCGGCATCTGGAGGTGATCGGTCAATGCTTCAACTTGTTTGGCCACCAGAACCTCTTTGGATCGAGTTACGTCACCAGCGCGGCATCTTCTTCTTTTGGAACCATCACTTCTGAAAGTAACCTGCAGCAGGCAGAACTGGCTGCGCGCTTCGTTTTTTAAGTGAGTGCAATGTCTATAAACTGTATTCGGCCTACGTTACTGCCGGGCAAGGTCGCGCTGGTGCTCGCGACCAGTCTTCTAGCTCTGTGTGCCTTCTCCGCTCCCACAGAGACTCCGCAATCCACTCATCTAAGCGACGCTTTCTCTCCGGGCTGGATGCTGAAAGATACAAACGAGGACGGCATTGCAGATTTCATAGAAGGCAAGATTGTGGTTCCCACAAGGCCAACCGCGGCCGAGAATGCCGCTGCCGCAAATATCGCAGCTCGGTTGGCTTTCGGCGCTACGGGCCTGACGTTGCCACTGGTTGTTAGTAAGGAGGCAGGGTCCGGCGTTGAGCCGCGTATCTGGATTGGCAAAGATGCTGTTTCGGCAGAGTTATTGACTGACCTGAACGCGTATGTGGGTCGACTCGAAGCTAATGAGGGCGGCGTTTTCGCGCTGGGCGGCGGACTGGCGCTCGTAGGGCACGATGATGCCGGACTGACAGCGGCGGCTGATGCGTTCTCAGCGCGCAGTCCTTATATATGGAAGGTACCCGGTGATCAGCTGGTGGCCATCGCGAATGAGTTAAGCCGTTTATCATCCAATGCGGCCGTCCGTCTGGCGGGTGTTACTTATCTGAAGGGCAAAGCCGGAATCAACCGGGCGTTTGTAGCGGCGGATAGCGGAGTTACTCTGGCCGCCTTGCGGGCAGCTTTAAGTTCACCCGGTCTGAACGCGGTTCATGAATTGATTGTGCAGCAAGGCGGGAGCAGTATTCAAGCGACGAGCACCAAAGCGGTTGCAGCCATAACGACTCCGAGCCCCGGCGCGGCGGACGCTGGTGCGCCCTCTACCGAGGCTGGCCTGGCCAATAACGAGAGCAGCGGAGCGGGCGCCAGTGCTGGAAGCATCGGGAATCCGGCGGAGACTGATGCGCCTCCGCCCCAACCGCTGGATCTGGCAACGCTCTATACCTCGAAGGGACTCTTTAAAGGATCAGCGAAGATGCCGATCCCTTCTTCACTCGATGGCCAGCTTTACGTTCCTGCTGGCGCGCCCGGTATCGCCCTGGCAAACCTGGCCGCGCGTATGGGTTTAGAGACCACCGGCTTAGCGCTTCCTCTGGCCAGAGCGGAGACCGACGTTCGCCCCAAGGACGTTCACACGAAAGCCGTCCTTTTCGAAGGCTCCCCTCTGGGCCAGGAAGCTGCCAAGAAACTTTCGTCTGAAGACACGTCCGGCAAAGAAGCCGAGACGCCCTTGGCGAGCAGCGAAGGTGAGCTGCGGGTTGTCGACCGTGCCTTTGGGAAACAATCGGCAGTACTCATGCGCGGTGATCAGCAGGGATCGGTGGCAGCAATGCAGCTTCTGACCGATCGGTTCCCAAACCTGTGGGAGACCGGAAAGCAGTACGCCTCCCTCGAAGAGCTGCGCTACGAACTGCACCAGTTCTTTTCCTTGCGTTCCGGCGTGGGGCAATCGGCGGTGGCGCTCTACCACTTGGACCGGTGGCTGACGGAAATGGGTGGATCAATGGGCGCGCACGACGTCAAAGCGGAAATGAACATCGATCTCGCCGACGATCACTTGCAGGATTTTGTGAAAAAGCAGATTGAGAACCGCATTCACGTCCAGCAGATCGAGGTGAAGGTGGGAAGTCTTCACGCGGGTACTCAATGCTGTGCAAGCAATCCGGAACTGCATTACGAACAACCGGGAAGGAAGTTCGAGCAAGGCACTCCTACGTTTACCGAAGATGTCATCATTCCCTGGGAAGGGACTCGGCTGCTGAACATGGTCCGCGATTCGCTTCACGATCTGAAGCGGGGACAAGCTGTGACGCTGGTGGCGCGCGTGAGTGAAGGGCCGCAAGTTCGGCAGCAACTGAGATCGGAGCTAATCGCGATGCTGAAGGGGCGTGGCATTTCGCCGGATCGCGCAGATGTCGAAGTTCTGTGCGCCTATAAGCAGGGATATAGCTGGCTGATGGATGAAGTCGCACCAAAGCTGCAAGGCAAGCCAGTAGCTCGACTAAAAATCGAGTTCGCAAAGAATATCGACCCTAGCGGTGTGCGGGCGATGTATTCGCCGGCGAGGTGGGTGCAGGAGCTTTACCCAGTCGACGAAATGCTCGCTAAAAAGCTGAACATTCCTTTGAAGAATGTCGAACTGAGCGAGCTCGAGCCGAACCCGGATTCCCCAACGTATCGGGCACATGCCTTCGACATGAGCGGTGCCGATCTGGGTACCTTTCAGTTTTCAGTTGCAAGCGCAATGAGGCCGTATAACAGCGTGATGGCGCGTTATGAACAGGTGCAAGTGGAAACTGGTTGGGTCAAGATGGCGGCGGGATCGAACGTTGTGCTCGACGGGCGAATCAAGACCGACCTCGAAGAGTTCTGGGACCACTATCAGGACGAAACATTGCCAAAGGTTTACCGGTTTGTGATGGCTCAGGCAAAAGGTGATTTTCGACCGGAGTTCGCCCCGCCTTTTGACACGTTGCGCCTCGATATTCACATGAGCGAACCCGACTACGCCATTGGTCTCGATAAAGAACGTATCTCCACGCTTGAGGCATTACAAGAAGACACCTTCTATTCGACGGAAAATTTCGTCAACATGATGGGCAACCTGGAGGCGGGGCGGCCGGAGAACTACGTTGGCCGCATTATTCCCGTGGTTCATGCTTCCGAAGACGGGAAGGACGGTCATGTGCACATCGAGTTTTATGGAAAGCCGGCGGCGAATCCGCGAGTCAGTCTGAGCTGGACGGATGCGGGAGGCCAACACCATAAGAAAGAACGCGATCTCCCAGTGCTTGCAGGAGCGATGCAACCGCGGCTCATCCGCGCGCGGGTGAAAGCAGGCGAAAGCGCGATTGAAGATCTGACGTGGCTGCTCGCTGCGGATTACGCGAATGACAACTTCGAAGACTGGGTGAAGCTGGAGCCGGAAGAGCAGGTAGAGCGATCCGTCTTCTCGATCGCTCAAGCAAAAGGACAGATTCAGTGGCTGGAAAACATGCACCGGGCGGGTCTGTATGCGGACGAAATTTCTTATTCGCATTTACAACGTTTGGGCTTTGAGTTCGAATTGCCGGTGCCCTTGACGGCGAAAGCCGAAAGCCCGGCGCCCCGAGCCTTTGTCGCCTGTCACGTTCAGCAGCCGGCAACGCCGCGGCCGCTTATCGCCAAGAGCTCAGAACCGGTAAAGCGCATCCCAATCGTCCAGTGGGATGAACCGATCAGCCCTGATGAGAACGCGGCCATTCTGTCAAAATTGGCGACGTACCCGGGAGTAAACGTGTACTGGATGGGGCGGAGCTATCTGGGTCGGGACATGTGGGCCGCGGATATTATGACACCGTCACCGGCGAGACTCCGGTCATGGGCGAAGGAAACAACATTAAAGGCGTCCATCCTTTACTCCGGGCGGCAGCATGCGAATGAAGTGTCAAGTACAAGCCATGTGGACAAGTTGGGAGAGCAGCTGGTCAGTGATCCGCAAACCCGGGCCATGCTGAAGCAGGTGAATGTCATTCTGCATCCGATTGACAATCCGGATGGCGCGCAACTGTCCATGGCGCTCGCAAAGATAACGCCGGATAACCTGCTACATCCGGGATATCACGGATCTTTGGCTGCAGACGTTGTCACAGGGCAGGCCGAGACGGACCCGGTCTATCCCGAGTCGAGAGTGCGGAGGCTGCTGCTTGAATCGTGGTTACCAGACGGTTTTCTGAATCCACATGGCTATCCGTCGCACGAATGGGTGCAGCCGTTTTCGGAGTACACCGGCTGGGTGCAGTCGCGAGAGGGCGCCAATCCCGGGCGCGCGTGGTGGATTCCGCGAGGGTGGTTCACGAGTTTGAACTACATTCGTGATTCAGATCATCCCTACAGCGAAAAGGTGACCTATGAGCTTCGAGACAGGATCGTGGAAGCAGAACGGGGCGTGCCTGGCCTACTCGATCTTGAAACTCGAATGAACGACCGGTATCAGCGCTTCGGACAACGATGGCAGCCGAAGGACATGACGCAGCCGATTGTGAACGGTATTCGCATTTACATGTCCCTGAAAGGTTTGCCGGCGCCGCGGCCAGGGACGGATGCTCAACGCAGCGGGTCGGCAACAGGTGGTGTTTCTCCGGATGTAACGTGGGATGCGGGTTACACAGAAGCGCCGGACGAGACAGCCCATGGCGACTACCTGAAGTTGATGGCCTCAGCTGGACTTGCTTTCGATCGGGTCCATCTGAGCTACATGGCCGGTGGCAAGCTGCGCATTCGACGAACACAGCGCGAGGTAGGTGACAAGGTAATTTGGCAAGTGCAGCGAGACAGACCCAACCTACCTGCGTCGGAAGTGCCGCTCGAAAAGAAAGCAGCGGTCGAGTGATGACGGACCAATCCAATGGCGACGCGTAGCTCCGCAGAAATTTCTTGGAGCGCGCCTCCGTTTCGCTGGAAGGACACGACCGTTGCCCAGCGGCGGACGCTGGTAGCCGCCGGTCTCGGATGGATGCTCGATGCTTTCGATGTGATGCTGTATTCCATCGTGCTCGCGACTCTAATGCGCGAACTGGGAATGGGAAAAGCGACAGCGGGCTTTCTGAATACGCTGACGTTGATTGCCTCGGCCATTGGAAGTCTTGGATTCGGGTTATTAGCCGACCGCTTAGGCAGACGAAAGATGTTGAGCATGAGCATCCTGACCTATTCGATATTTACCTTTGCCTGCGGGTTCTCGACGAGCATCACGATGCTGGCAGTCTTTCGATTCCTGCTCGGACTTGGTATGGGCGGTGAGTGGAATTCAGGAGCGACCCTGGTTGCCGAGACTTGGCCGAGCGCCTGGCGCGGGCGTGCCATGGGCATTGTGCAGAGTAGCTGGGCCATCGGTTATGCACTGGCCGCAATGGGTCTTCTTTGTTGGCGTGTTCCCTGCAATCGTGATTTTCTGGATTCAGCACGACGTGCCGGAACCCGCCTTGTGGACCCTTCAGCAAGAGAGTCCGCTCTCGGCGACACAGAAGGCGTCGCTCTGGCAACACGCCGTTCCGCGGCTCATCTCACTTCTCAGTATGAATACGTTTGGAATGTTTGCCTGGTGGGGTTTGTTTACCTGGATCCCGGCCTACCTTGCATTGCCTATATCGAGAGGCGGCCGAAACTTCAGTCAACTTGGTTTCACTGCATTCCTGACAGTTCTCAACCTGTGCGGGATGCTGCCGGGCTATCTGCTCTTTGGCGTACTGGCCGATAAATTTGGCAGGAGGCGCACCATTATCTGGTATCTGGCTCTGGCGGCGCTGTCCGTTCCTGCTTTCGCCCTGGCGCGCAGTCCTGGATTCATTCTGCTCACAGCTTCGATCTGCGCCTTCTTTGGCACCGGCTTCTTTACGGGCTCAGGCATCCTGGGCAGCGAACTCTTTCCCACGCCAATCCGTGCGACAGCGCTTGGGATCTCCTACAACGCAGCGCGCGGCATCAGCGCGTTCGCACCATTTCTCATTGGCGCGATCGGTGAAGCGCACGGTCTCGCCTGGGGCTTCTCTGCCTGTGGGGTCGCATTCGCAGCAGCTGCAGTTAGCGCGGCGTGGATTCCGGAGACCCATGGCGTGGAATTAAGTTAGTCAAGGGCTCGACCTTTGGCTTTGCTTATTGAGGCCGTTCCAGCCATCGAACGCTCTGGGGCTCAGCTTGCTCGCATCGCATGATATCGGTAACACCGGAAGCCATGTCGGCACAGGCGTTTTCCGCGCCACCACGAAGAGCACCAGCTTCGCTTTTAGCGCTCACGGTCTTGCAGACCTGCCGACCCTTGTAAGACATACAGATTTTGGCCCGATAGCGCGGTCCCTTTATGGTCGAATAAGCAACCATGGCGATGAAAGCGATCACGAAGACGGCGATGATCAGCCCGATCCTGGTCAGACCGCAACCTCGCTGAAGAAGTTGCCCATATTGCGAAATTTCTGGTAGCGCTCTTCGATGATCTGCTCTGTCGAGAGAGAGGACAGCTCATCGAGTGCGGATTTCAAGGTGTGTCGAAGCGCTTGAAACGCCGCCTCGGGATCCAGATGAGCGCCTCCCGGCGGCTCAGGAACGATGCCGTCGATCAGCTTCATTTCCAGTAGATCGTCAGAGGTCATGCGCAAGGCCGCCGCAGCCAAAGGAGCTTTGCCGGAATCCCGCCAGATGATGGCCGCACAGCTTTCAGGAGCGATCACGCTGTAGTAAGCGTTCTCGAGCATGTAGACGCGATTCCCAACGGCCAGAGCAAGCGCGCCACCGCTACCGCCCTCGCCGATGATGACCGTAATCACAGCGCTGCGAAGCCGGGACATCTCGCGCAGGTTGTAGGCAATTGCCTCAGCCTGGCCGCGTTCCTCGGCATCGATCCCAGGATAGGCGCCGGGAGTGTCAATCAGGGTGATTACCGGCCTTCGGAATTTCGCCGCCAATTGCATCAGGCGCATAGCCTTCCGGTAACCCTCCGGCTTGGGCATGCCAAAGTTGCGCAGCAGCTTTTCCTTGGTCGTGCGGCCTTTTTGCTGCGCGATGATCATGACCGGTTTGTCTTCGAAGAAGCCCAAACCGGCGATGATGGACTGATCGTCACCGAAAAAACGGTCTCCGTGCAATTCTTCAAAGCCGGTGATGAAAGAGTGGATATAGTCGAGCGAGTGAGGCCGTTTGGGATGGCGCGCGAGCTGAACACGATCCCAGCTTGGATTAGGGATCGCTGGCTGCGTGTCCTCAGTGTTAGTGCCAGCACTAATGTCAGTTCCAACACTATCGATATCGATCGATGAATCGTCGTCTTCGGGCATGTTAGCTCGCCAAGACCTCAAAACATTCAGGACCGCAGATCTTTTCGATCTCAGCCCTGAACTCGCGGTCAGGACGCACCTTTGTGGTCACATCTAAAACAATCGAGAAATCACGAGGCTTTTCCAGCCTGAGCCGCACCTCAGTTGGGCCCGATTTTCGTCCAAACAGATCGTTCAAAGCATTTGCTTTGTCCGTTGAACTCTCTTCTCGCAGCCAGATACGAATGGCAATGACGGACGGTAGATCGACCCGCGCATCTTCGAGCTTAATCATCTCCTGTATGGAGACCTTCGGAGGACAACCCTCCTCAGGAAGAACGCAGGCACGGACGAAGACAGCCGCATCTTCTTGCAACGTGGTGAGAAGCTCCTCGTACTTGTTCGCAAACACCATGGCGTCTACAGTCCCACGCTTATCATCAATCTTCAAGCTCGCCCAGTACTTTCCATCACGGTTTGTTTTCCGCACGATGTTGGTGAGGATGCCGCATAGTGCAACAGGTACGCCCTTTTCCAAACCCTCAAGCGAATCAGAGAAGTGAGTGGCCAGGTCCGCCGCTTTGTCCTTGAAGCTATCAAGAGGATGACCGGAAACATAGATGCCGAGCAGTTCCTTCTCGCCAGCAAGTTTCTGGTCCATGGTCCAATCGGGCAAGTTCACAAGAGGCATCTCTGTTTTTTCTTCTCCGGCGAAAAGACCGAACAAGCCGTGCTGCCCCATGGCGCGGTCGCGAGAAGCCCGCAGCCCCGATTCGAGCGCCCGGTCGAGCGCTTCGGTCAGCTGAGCGCGATTGCCGCCAAGACTGTCCAACGCACCTGCCTTCAAGAGGCTCTCAACTACGCGCCGGTTCATGCTTCCGAGATTCACGCGTTCGCAAAAATTGTAAATGGAGGTGAAGGCGCCGCTCTCCGCGCGAGCCCCTACAATTGCTTCTACCGCACCTTGGCCAACGTTCTTAATAGCGCCCAGACCAAAGCGAATCTCCTTTCCGGCGGGAGTAAAGTGGAGATCGCTCTTATTTACGTCAGGCGGAAGAACGCGAATGCCCATGCTGGAGCATTCATTGATGTACTTGACCGCTTTATCGAGATTTCCCGCTTCGGAAGTGAGCAGGGCGGACATGAACTCGACAGCGTAGTGCGCCTTTAAATAAGCCGTCACGTAGGCCAGGTAAGCATAGGCGGCGGAGTGCGATTTATTAAATCCGTATCCGGCAAATTGTTCCATCAGGTCGAAGATTTTTGCGATCTTCTTGGGCGGGTAGCCCCGTTCGGTAGCGCCGATGATGAACCGCTCGCGCTGCTTGGCCATTTCGGTCGCAGACTTTTTTCCCATCGCGCGCCGCAAAATATCGGCATCACCTAGCGAGTAACCGGCGAGCTTGTTGGAAATTTGCATGACCTGCTCCTGGTAGAGGATCACGCCATAAGTCTCTTCGAGAATTTCTTTCAGCTCGGGGACATCGTAAACAATCGGCTTGCGACCGTGTTTGCGGTCGATAAAGTCGGGGATCATGCCACCCTGAATAGGACCGGGACGGTAGAGTGCGTTCAGCGCGCAGAGATCCTCAATCCGATTGGGCTGATAACGGCGAAGAATATCAACCATTCCGCTCGATTCGAATTGGAAAACACCACTGGTGAAGCCGTTGCTGAAGATGCGCTCGTACGTCTCGGCATCGTCAAGCGGCAGATTCTCGACAACGATCGTTTCGCCGCAATATTTCTCGATCAGCTTTAAGCCCTGCTCGATGATGGTGAGCGTGGTGAGGCCGAGAAAATCCATCTTCAACAGGCCGAGTTTTTCAAGACCGAGCATGTCGTATTGGGTGACGATTTCAGTCTTATTAGTGATGTAAAGAGGAACAAGTTCGCGGAGCGGAACGGAAGAAATGACCACTCCCGCAGCATGAACACCCGCATTGCGAGCAACGCCTTCGAGCTTCATGCTAACGTCCAGGACTTCTTTGACGCGAGGCTCCCGGGCAGCGACGGCCCTCAGTTCCGGATCCTCGACAGCCTGATCGAGCTTAATATTCAGTGTCTTGGGAACGAGCTTTGAAATGCGGTCAACTTCGGCAAAGCTCATATCAAGAACTCGGCCTACATCTTTAATAGCCGCTTTGGCCGCAAGCGTACCGAACGTGATGATTTGTGCCACCTGCTCACGGCCATACTTCTCGGTAACATACTGAATTACTTCGCCGCGGCGATTGGTGCAGAAATCGATATCGATATCCGGCATGCTGATGCGCTCAGGATTGAGGAAGCGTTCAAACAGCAGACCATATTCGAGAGGATCGATATCGGTAATTTCCATGGCATAGCCGACCAGGCTGCCGGCGGCGGACCCTCGACCAGGCCCAACAGGAATGCCCTTCTGCTTGGCGAAACGAATAAAATCCCAGACGATCAGAAAATATCCGGAAAACTTCATCTGCTGGATCATCTGAATCTCGCGCTCGAGGCGTTCGACGTAATCAGGCAGGTCGTACTTCAACTTGCCACTGTTCCGGAGAGCTTCGAGACGAGGACGACGCTTTTCGAAACCTTCCCGTGCGGCGTGAGCGAAGAAGCTGTCCGCGGAGTGGTTTTCGGGAACGTCGAAACGGGGAAACGGATCTTTGACTTTTTCCAGCTTGACCTGACAACGCTGGGCAATATCCCAGGTGCGATCGAGCGCATCTTCGACCTCACCAAACAGGGCCATCATTTCGGTTCGCGACTTTACGAAAAAATCGGGTGTCGAAAACCGCATCCGGTTTGGGTCGGACATCGTTTTACCCGTCTGAATGCAAAGCAGGATCTCGTGAGCACGGACGTCATCGTGATTCAAATAGTGCGCATCGTTAGTCACTACGAGCGGAATATTCGTCTCAGCCGACATCCGCCTGACCTGAGGCAACAGAAGCTTGTCCTGGTCGAGCCCGTGATCCTGCATTTCAAGAAAGTAATTCTTCGGCCCGAAAAGATCGGCGTATTCGTTCGCCAGGCGTTTTGCATCGACGTAGCGATCCGCAAGGATCGTTTCGTTGACATCGCCGCGCAAACAGGCTGACATGGCAATCAGACCTTTCGAGTGGCGGGCCAGCAGGTCCTTATCAATGCGAGGTTTGTAGTAGAAGCCCTCCAGGTAGCCGGTAGAAACAAGCTGGATGAGGTTCTTATAGCCTTCCTGGGTTTCACAAAGAAGAACGAGGTGGTTATAACGGTCCGAATCCGAACGGGTTTTGTGACCCTGTTGGGAGACATACACTTCGCAACCAATTACCGGGTGCACGCCATGGCTGGACGCTTCGTTGTAAAACTCGACTGCGCCAAAAAGATTGCCGTGATCCGTCATGGCGATGGCCGGCATATTCTGTCGTTGGACAACGCCCATTAACTTTTTGATGTCGCACGCGCCATCCAAAAGCGAGTAGTCAGTATGGCAGTGGAGATGGACGAAGGGGCGTTCTGACATTCGAATCATCTCCAGTTTAGCGGCACGGGAAAGAAGATCTCTCCGTGTGATTTGGGGGCAGCGGGCACCCGTGAAGTACTGCCGTTTTGCTTTCTTCACCAAACCGTAACCCAGGTGTAACGGAGCTCATGTAACCTCAGGGTGGTTTTGTGGGAGCACGTCCCGGTTAGCGTACGCGAGAGCGCCTCCAACAGGCAAAACCTACGATCTATCTCTCTAAGTCAAAAAGGAAACTATGAACAGAAGCCGATTTTTGAAGGGTATGCTGTGCCTGTCGGCGATGGGCTGGCAGCTCTGGGCAGGACAATCGCCCATTGCAGCACCGCTGCCCGGGTCCGAGGCAGTAAACACGTCGACAACTGCAAACAGCGACGACCTAAAGGTGCTGCGGGAGCGCATTGCCAAGCAGGAAGAAGCGATCAAGCAGCTTCAGCAGTCAATGGCAGAAGAGAGGAGCTTGCTGGAAAAGGCAGTTCAGACCTCCAATGCCGCGGCGAAAGCAGTCAGCACAGTAAACGCGGCTAGCAACACGAACGCAAGTTCAGACGCCCCCGTACAATTGGTGCCGGTCGCTAATGTAGCGCGGCCTCGGCTTGCCTGGGGCAGGCAAAACTTGCAAGCGGCTAACCCGTCGCCGCTATCGATAAGCATCGGTGATTCGACCTTTACGCCGCTCGGATTTGTTGATGCGACGTTCTATGGCCGGTCGACAAACCTGGGAAGCGGCATTGGCACAAACTTTGCGGCCATCCCGTACATCAACTCAGCATCGGCCCACTTGGCTGAGAACAGCTTCAGCACACAAAACTCGCGGATCGGGTTCCGGGTTGATTCCAAGGTTCTCGGCGCCAAGGTGCTCGGCTACTTCGAGGCTGACTTTCTGGGCAATCAGCCTACTAATGTCTTCGTGACAAGTAATGCGGATACCTTCCGGATGCGAAACATCTTTGTGGACGTGCAGAGAAATGGCCTGGAGTTCCTGGCCGGACAGGACTGGAGCATGTTCACTCCGAATCGGAAAGGGCTTTCCCCTCTCCCCGCCGATATTTTCTATACACAGAACATGGACACGAATTACCAGGCGGGACTGGTATGGTCACGCCAAACGCAATTCCGTCTGATCGCTCATCCGAACGAGAATGTCGCCTTCGGTGTTTCGCTTGAGAATCCTCAGCAGTATGTTGGAGGATCCGCTGGTGCGCCCACAGTCACTTACCCCACTGCGCTAGCTACTGCGTTAGGGACTGAATTTAATAACGGGACGAACAGTTTTGCCGTTCCCAACCTTCACCCCGACATTCTTTTTAAAGCTGCGTTCGATGGACATGTGGCTGACAAGGTCATGCACGTCGAAGCGGGCGGCATGGTTCGAAGCTTCCACGATTCAATCGGCGTAGGGACGCCCGTGAACTATCGCAGTTCAACGGCAACGGCCGGAAGCGGTGAAGTGAACGCGAACCTGGAGGTTGTAAAAAATTTCCGCATCATCGCCAATACCTTCTTCGGTTCGGGGAATGGCCGGTACGTTTTCGGACTGGCGCCTGATGCAGTCGTACGTGCGGACGGTACGATCTCGCCGGTTCATACCTACTCAACCGTAGATGGGTTCGAGCTCAACCTGACCAAGAACACCTTATTGACTGCCTACTATGGTGGCGTCTATATCGGCCGGAACAGCACGGTTGACACAAACGGAAAGCTGGTCGGCTACGGTTATGCCGGGTCCGGGCCTACCAACAACCGAACGATTCAGGAAGGAACGATCGGCATTACTCAAACGTTCTGGAAGAATCCGAACTATGGTGCGCTCTCTTTGATAACTCAATATTCCTACCTGACGCGCAATCCCTGGGCAGTTGCCACGGGAAGCCCGAAGGAAACGCACACCAATATGTATTGGCTCGATTTCCGCTACACGCTTCCTTAGAGAAGAAGTACAAAGCAGTAGCATTCAGGGCGCTAGCTTCGGCTGGCGCCCTTTTTGTTTGATGAGGAACGTGGGTGGAAAATCTTATCCACCAAATAAAAACGCCCCCGGACATCCCGGAGGCGCAAGATTTAGAACTACCCGCTAACGCGGGCGAGGTCCAATTACTTCTTCTTTTTTGCTGGTGCTTTTTTTGCAGCCGCTTTTTTGGTAGCTGCTTTCTTAGTTGCGTTCTTCATCGATCTGATTCTCCATAACGTAGATTTGCAATCTTCAACAGATCGCAGTGTGATTCATATATAAGATTGTTCAAAAGATAAGTCAAGGAAAAAATTGTGAAGTGAGAGAACAGGAAAGTTCTCGCCATGCGAATCGATCATCAAACGTTCTCCCAAGATTTGTTTTACCTGTTTCAGCGGTCCTCTACGTCCTTCTGAGAGTGCACTTTCTGAGAGCTACCATCAGGGCAGTGAACGCGAGGCAGCAACAAAGAACGATCGCACTCCTCATCGTAGTGGCAGTTGCGATCATTCTTCCCTCATGCGGAAAAAAGCGAAAGACTGCGCGGAGTCCGTTCCCCGCGCCTCAATCAAAGGCGGCGGCGAAAACATCGGGCGCTTCGAACAAGACGATGGCAGTAGCGGTGGGGTACACCGAAGAAGGCGTTGCTAGTTGGTACGGGGTGCCGTATCACGGACGGCCTGCGGCTGACGGCGAAATCTACAACATGGAAACCATGGTGGCGGCACATCGGCTGATGCCCTTCAATACGTGGCTTCGCGTGACGAACCTGACCAATGGCAAGACCGCTCAAGTGCGAGTGATTGATCGTGGGCCCTTTGTAGGTGGGCGAATTATCGATCTGTCGAAAGCAGCTGCGCGCCAGATTGACCTTCTCGGTCCAGGCATTGGACAAGTACGGCTCGAAGTGATCGCGGCGCCGATGGATATTCCAACCAACGATCTTTACAGCGTGCAAGTGGGTGCGTTCTCGTCGCAGGCCAATGCCGAAAAGACTCGGCTGCTGTACTTAGGACGATACGGGGCGGCCCAGCTTGCGGTGAAGCAAGGCGCAACTCCGCTGTGGAGAGTTTTAGTGGGAAGAGAAAACTCGGTCGCTGCGGCGCAACAACTGGCGGATCAGATTCGGTCCGAAGCAAACATCAACACGTTCGTCGTAAGGCTCGACCAAACCGAGCCGCCTGCGCCCGCCGTGGCGCTTCCTCCACCTTCTTCGACACCGGACACGATCGTTCCGCAGCCGTAGCTGAAACGGTGAAGATTAATTCGCGAGACTTTTGCCTCATCGCGCACTATTCTCACGAGGTAGTCCTCGCTCGTGAAGCAGTTTGCACCAGACATATCGCCGCTCTCCACTCTTGTAGGGAACTCTCCGCAGATGAAGCAGGTGCATCGGCTGGTGTCGCGCATGGGAAAGTCCCGCTTTCCTGTGCTGATTCTCGGCGAGACTGGAACGGGGAAAGAAGTTGTCGCGCGTGCGATTCACAACATGGAAGCCCGCGGGCCCTTCGTTGTGGTTGATTGTTCATCGCTGGTCGGCCCCTTGATGGAGAGCGAACTGTTCGGGTATGCAAAGGGAGCTTTCACCGGAGCCCATAACCAAAAGCTCGGATTGCTGGACGCGGCCAATGGAGGCACAGCGTTCTTCGACGAGATCGGCGAATTGCCTTTGGACTTGCAGGCCAAGCTTCTCCGTGTCCTTCAGGAGAAAGAGTTTCGGGCGGTCGGTGGACTGTCGCAGAGAAGTTCAAACTTCAGAGTGATTGCGGCAACCAATCGGGATCTTGCGTCGGAAGTAGAAGCCAAACGATTTCGCCAGGACCTTTATTACCGTCTAAACGTGATGCGGCTGCGGATTCCGCCCTTACGCGAACGTCGCGACGACATTTCTACCCTGGTTTCACACTTTCTGGAGCGCTACGGGAACGATCATCAACTCGGCACCGATGTTCTTGAAGCGTTGACTGAATTTGACTGGCCTGGAAACGTGCGGGAGTTAGAGCACACGGTGCAGCAGATGGTGTCGATGAACACGGGACCCTCGATTGGCAAAGGCGACCTGCCGTCGACAATGGTGAACTCTTCGCTGGAGCGCCAGCTGCAAGGGGAGCTGTTGACCACTCCCGAATCCAGTACCGATCCTCGGCCGAGTTCCGGGAGATCGCCCTTCAACGACGCAGGCACGGGAACGATTCTGACTCTTGCGGAGGTGGAGAGACGCACCATTATCAATGCGCTTGAGCATACTAAGGGAGACCGGACGCTCGCCGCCATGATGCTGGGGATCGGAAGAACAACGCTCTATCGCAAGCTGAAAGAGTATGGACTGTAAGATTGGGTCGTGCGAGTTGCACTCGATGCCACCTACAGCGTAGACCCACATCCCTCCGGCATCGCCATCTACTCTCGTGAACTCATCGAAGGATTGGTGCGGATTTTTCGCGAAGACACCTATCTTCGTTGCCTTCGGCCAAAGCAATTTCTGCACTCGGGTTCGCTGATAGCTCGAAGTACGAGCCGAAGATTGTTATTGCCTTCGCTGCCTACTTTCAGGGCAGACCTGTTTCACGGGCTCAATCAAAGAGTAGACAAACGACCCGCCAAACGGGTGGTCACCACCTTCCATGATTTGTTTGTCATGACCGGTGACTACTCGACACCGGAGTTCCGGGCACGATTTACTAAGCAGGCACAGGTTGCTGCGAAAAATTCCGACATGATCATTGCAGTGTCGGAGTTTACGGCAGGTCAGGTCAACTCCTTACTTGAAGTGGAACGTTCGCGAATTCGTGTCGTGCCGCACGGAGTCCATCTGCCGCCGGTCCGGGTAGACGCTATGCGGGAGAACATTATTCTCTTCGTATGCGCCTTAAAAGTGAGAAAAAATATAGCGCGGCTCGTCGAAGCCTTCGAGCTCATGGGGGAAACCGGCTGGAGACTTGTTCTTGCCGGCGCCACAACCGGTTATGGGGCCGCTGGGATATTAGAAAGAATCGAGCAGAGCCCGGCGCGAGAGCGCATTCAGCTTACAGGATACTTGTCTGATTCAAACTTGAGGAAATGGTACTCATCCGCTAAGCTCTTCGCGTTCCCGTCGCTTGATGAAGGTTTTGGTATTCCGGTACTGGAAGCCATGGCGCATGGAATTCCCGTAATTACTTCCCAGCGATCGGCGCTTGCGGAAGTGGCAGCTGAGTCCGCTCTGTTGATCGATCCTGAAAACGTGCAGGAGATCAAAGCGGCGATGGAACAACTGGTAGGGAGCGACCGGCTGCAAGAGGATTTGAGAAAACGGGGACTACTAAGAGCCAATCAGTTTAGCTGGGAGCATAGCGCGCGAGCAACGCACGCTGTCTACGAGGAGCTACTCAGGTGACTTAGAACTGGTTTACTTCTGATCTTCTTCGATAGAAATTTTTAGAGCTCGCAAAAACTTCTGGTCCTGGGAAGTCAGGCTGATTTTCCCGGCGGATTCGAAGTGAACAGCCCGTCCAGCGTTGTCCTGACCTAGTGTTTCACCCTCTTCACCGTCTTCGCGCTTGTTAAAGCCGATGGTCGCTTCGAGAACAAGGAACACATCATAACCGGCTTGTTTGATTTCGCCAATCGCCCCGGCAATACGGTCAGAGTCAGAAAGAGATTCGTTGATTGCATTGCCAAGTTCTTGCATCAGCTCCTTCAATCTATCGTCCAAAATCTCACCTTTCCCGGGCACCTTCAGATTATCACCGATTTCCGACTGCAGGAGTGGAAACGAAAACTGCATCCAGTAAGATATCTGCACTTTCAGACAAGTAGTGGCTGCGCAACCCGAATTTTTGCCAACTATCTGAAAAGCAAGCAAATAAGATTTGCGCTTGTATCAGGATTTGGTTTAGCCCAATGATCCGATTCGGAACAGTCTCGCCCACAAACCCCGAAAACATCTAAGTTTCGGAGTTCTTCTGCTCGTAGGCCTTGGTGGAGTAACGAGCAGCTTCCTCCTGTGCCCCAGAGGTGTTGTCATGAGTCCGGATAGCTTGTTTGTACTCGTTCACGGCGCGATCACGCTGGCCGGTGACATCGAAGATTTTCCCGAGATTGACGTGCGACCATACCTCAGTCCAGCGCGGATCCATATCACCATTGATAGCTGCCCGAAACTCGTTCGCCGCCTGCTGAAAATTGTTTTGCTTGAAGAAGAGTTCGCCGATACGGTAGTGTGCCAGCGAGCTGTTCTTATTTACTTCCAAGGCTTTTTCGTAGGCGCGCAAAGCATTCGGATAATCGCTGATTTCGGTGAACTGATCACCACGGCGGATGGCCACGGCAATATCCATGCTGGGATCGAGCCTAAGCAAAACATGATTGGGATCAAGAGTCAGCTTACGAGGCTTGCCGAATGTATCCACGCTGAACTCAGAGGACGTGCCGGTCACTTCAATCTTCTTGTCTTCCGGGTTGCCCTCCGTTTCGATCCGGAGATCGACGGGCATGCGGAATGTATCCAGGTCCTGATTGATCTTTCCGACGACTCGAAAGCCTTTGGGGGTTCGGAATACGGTGTAGTCGAGCTTGAACTCGGGTGAGCCGCTTGATTCGAGCCATTGAATAAAGAAGTATCGAAGATCCTGGTGAGAAGCCTGCTCCATGACCTTGCGGAAGTCTTCACTGGTCGCCCCTTGCCAGCTGTACTTATCCAGAAAGGCGTGCAACCCCGATTTGAAAACATCATTGCCCACTACGCTGCGCAACATATTAAGGATGGCAGCCCCTTTAGCGGCAGTTACTGACCAATACTCGGGCGAGTAGTCTTCTAGGCGAGCAGCCTGAAGAACGGGCGGGTCCTTCACCGTAAGAGCTTCCACATAAGTAGACTTGAGATCGGTTTCCATAGCCCCGGAGCCGCCATTGTGCTCCAGGTAGAGCAGTTCAGAATATCGGGCCGGGCCGTTCATAAGCCAAAGATGGTTGCGGTTTGCGGCCGATGTGAGAATGCCCCACCACTGGCGCGAAAGCTGATTGGACAGCACACGTACATTTACCTTTTTCGTAATGCTGCTGGGCGACAGGAAGATAATACCGGGCGCCGAATAGCCGTTTACCGCACCGGCTTCGGTTTCGACCACTGCAAGATTCGCTTGCGGCGCAAGACCATATTCGGAGGTGAGAACGGTCATGATCTTACCGGTCTCATCCCCGTAAGCTTGGGCGCTCGCGGCTTCAGCATCCCGAAAGAACAGGTCCGTGGTGATCCCTTGAGAAGAAATATGTACAGGGGGATCTTTTACGAGTGCGATACTGCCCGGAAAGCTCGCCTTCTCGTAATGGAAGGAGTAAGCCTTACGATCGCCGGCGGGTTCGACCTTTGCATCGCCACTGCCGATCACGCGAAAGTCAGCCGGAGTAGTAATGCGTAAGTCAGCCGCAAACAGGCTTGATGTGTACCCGCTTACTGGAAACCAGCGAGCCGGATATAAAAGGTAGCCGTAGTTCGGATGCAGAGCGGCGAATTTGATACCGGAAACGGGAGAGTCTTCATCGCCGGTCAACTTGCCGTTATAGGTGAAGGTAATCTCTGAAGCCTGTCCTTTGGTTAAACCGCCCTGAAAGGGGACTCTGACTGCGAAGTCCGAAGCATTGCGCGAAGCCGCTAAGGACTGACCGCGCGCATCGACTGCTTTGGTTACGGCTAAGGCGTTGTTCAACTCAAAACTTGCATCGGTGATGGAATCGAGAGCGGTGAAAGAAATTTTCGCAGTGGCCACGATTGACTGCGTGCGAGGATTGACATCCGCAGTGATCGTATATTTCTGAATGTCGATGCGGGGACGCCGATCCTGTGCCCATGAGCTAACCGCCAACGCAAGGAAGAAGAGAACTGCTTTAGAGCCTCGCAACATCAATTCATTGTCTCCCGGGAAAGGCGGCCCGAAGCGGGATGGAAGCCATACCGGGTGCTGCAGGTTTCGATCATGATCTCGGCAGCGCGCTCCAGCGGATCGCCCTCACGTGTTAAAAGAGTTCGAACCCGCATCAATTCCTCGCGCATAAGGTCTGATTTTCGAGGACTGCATAGCAACTGACCTGCCTCCGCCGCAATGCGTTCCGGCGTCATATCGTGTTGAATCAGCTCGGGCACAATCTGTCTTTCGGCTATCAGGTTCACCATGGAGAGAAAAGGAACTTTCACCAGCCGGCGGCCAGCCCACCAACTCAGAGGATTGACTTTATAGAAGGTCACCATAGGAGTGCCGAGCACAGCCGCCTCAATAGTCACAGTGCCGCTAGCGGCAACGGCGAGGTCGGCATGCCCAATACAATCCCACGTGTCACTTTCTATTACTTTGATGGATAGCGCGGCGATCCGTTCCTGAAATGTTTGCAGAGCCTCGTGGGAGCGAAAGCCCCTGGGCGTCGCCAGTATAAAGGACAGGTCGCGACGGCTACGGAGCAGGTTCACAGCCTCGAGTAAGACCGGAAGGTGACGATGCGCTTCTCCGACCCGGCTGCCGGGCAGAAGAACAACCAGCTGCCGGCTGGGAGGCAGATCATATTGATTGAAGAACTCTCTGCGGGTAGACCGGGTGCGAGCCAGGAATGCGAGCGGATGTCCTATATAGGACGCATCGACGCCACGCTCGCGGAACCAACGCTCCTCAAAGGGGAAGAGACAGAAGAGTTTGTCGACCAATCTGGCGATTGCTTTTACCCGGCCCTGTCGCCAGGCCCAAACCTGGGGAGCAACCAGGTAAAAGACGGGCACATTCTGACGCTTCAAATGACGGGCCAGGCGGAGATGAAAATCAGGGCTGTCAGTCAGGAGCGCTGCGTCAGGCCGATGTTGTCTCGTGTAGTGGACTAGCTTGCGATACTCGCCATAAATTCGGGGCAGATGCGAGACCACTTCGGCCAGCCCAACGACAGCGATACTCGCGGAATCAATGACAGGGCGAACTGCCGCTGCTTGCATTCTAGGTCCCGCGCAACCATAAAACGTCGCTGACGGGTAGACCCGAGCCAGATGTGCGATTACGCCGGTCGCATAAAGGTCACCAGACGCTTCGCCCGCGGAAACCAGGAATTGCACTTATTTTTCTCAAGTGTAGCGAAATGCGCCTGTCTCGCTGCCTACCACGGAGCAGCTTCAGCGGCAGTCTTCTGCGCAAGCTGAGCGTTGGCGTCTCCGATTTGCCAACCATACTCGAGTAAGGGCTTAGCCGCTAGCGCGAAACGGACCACAACATCGACCAGAGACGGAGCGCTGTAATCAGAAGATTGAAGCGGTTGATGGACAACAAACCTCGTTAGCTTAAGCGCAGGCGCGTAGGGCTCATGGCTATAGTTCTGAAAACCGCGGGGCATGGAGGAAAGCCGGCCTTCGGACGAGAAGGAAAGTTCACCTTTCAGGAGGGCAGCTTGCAGTTTCGCAAATTTCGCGGGACTTTTGACGATGGCTTCGCGCCAGGCAAGCAGCGCCGCCCGTTCCGGCTCCCAAAAGCCAGCGGCTACGAACGATTCCTCAGGCGAGAGGTGCATATAGAGCCCGCCCGAGTTGACGTCGCTGAAGGAATGGCGCAGCTCAGCACTGACGTGAGTCTTGAGCGGGCGTTTGTCTTTGCTAAAGCGAATATCGCGATAGATGCGCATAACCGGATTTCGCTCTTTCGGGAAGAGCGGCAATCCCGAAGCTCGGCATCGATCGGAAACAGCGAAGACCAGGGCCGCCATAGGCTGCTCGACGAGTGCTTCGTAATCGCTCTTGCGCTCGCGAAACCATTCGCGATCGTTATTCTTTCGGATCTGGCGCAGTAGACGCATGCCGTCCGGCGAAAAACCGTCAAAATCGGGAGGTCGAGCGGAAGAGGTTCTCTGTCGGGAGGGCATATAAGAAGGATAGAAGTATCCTTTTGTCGCTTCTGATGAGCCCATTGAGACCCGTTCTGGTGGCAGGGTCTGCCTGGACCCCTTTGCTAAGATCGAGGTCGAAACACCACCAATGTCTAGTCAAAGGGATTTAGGCCCGACTCCGCCTGCCGCGCCTGCGTCGACCAAGGTCAGTGTCGGGCAATTTGCAGAGCGGTTTAAGAGCCAGGTAATCCCGCTCAGCACTACTTTCGGCTACTATTGCGCTTCGCTTCCGATGAGCGAGGAAGTGGTAAAGGAATATTTGGAAGAGCCAGTCGCTGCCTTACCCCCGACGCTTACCGCACTGCTTCCCCACATCTCGATCCTGTTGGTGCCTTACCTGGAACGCTGCGGAGAGCGAGGCACCGGCACCAAGCGCAAGTCACGTACCGGAGTCGAAAAGACCGGAGACTTCGTTGTGTCGGAGCGACCTGTAGACAACCGCCAATCATGGGCTTCGCAGGTGAGCTTCGAAAACGAAACAGTTCTGGTGTTTGCCTTGAAGGAACAGGATGTAGCCGAGTATCATTACCGCCTCTATCGGCGTCTGTCGGCTCTGGTCGCCGAGAGCTGGTCGAAAGAGGCCTGCGCCGGTTATCGCGAGATGGTGCGTGAGGAACTCGCGGCGGGCGTCCATGGAGAAGTGGACGACGAGAGTTGGCAGGCGAAGCAAAACCTGCTGCGCCGCCAGACCAATGTAAAACGAGACAGCCCGTCGATGGCCGACTACCTGCGGCAGTCGTTTATTGACACACTGACTTTGTACCTGCATGGCATCTGCTGCGACATCGATGTGGAAACCGGACCGCGACAGTTGCCGAGCCGGTACTTACGCAAGCGGTTACAACTGCTGAAGTCGTTATATCCGCCGCCGCCGGGGTACGCTATTTTTCCAGAAGATCATGAGCAGGCCAAATTGGCCGGCAAACAATCTGACGGGCGGCTGCTTACTTAGGTCAGCAGTTTTTCTGCTTCATCATCCGCCATCGCTGCTGACTTTTCCAGTATCCGGATCGATCCTTCCTTGCCTCTGAAACCAATCTCGTTGTGCGGCCCGACGCAACTTGGACAGCCCGATTCACAGGCGCAGCTGCTCGCAAGGTCGAGAGCGGCTATCAATAACTCCTGACGGCGGCGAAACAAGGGATCGCTCTGCCCGATACCACCGGGATAGTTGTCGTAAAGCACTACATCCGGCTCGAAGGCTGTTTGCATCTGTGCTGAATCGTCGAGAACGGCGACGGCGATGTCTCGCGGATCGCTCAACAACAAGACAGTCGCGACAGTTTGAAGAACATTGCCCAGTCCGCGCAGACTATCCTGCAGATCGGCAGTAGAGTAACCCTCAAAGTCGTCGAAGAAGCCGCTAGCAAAGTGCAGCCAGAATGCGGTCGTATGCATTTCCTGCTCTGGCAAGGAAAGCAGTCCTGAACCGATATTCTCCAGCGTATAAAACTTGATCTTTTTGAAACCAACAGTCTGGCGCTTCACCCGGACTTCGCCGTGCGCTGCCTGGAGGTGGTGACAATGGGTCGATGCGGCTATGCTGTCGAACTGCGCCAGTTCGCTGACTTGCGTATAGACGATGGCATCGGTGAAGTAGTCTGAATCCACTTGCCGGACGAACGCTTTGCGGCCGTCGAAGTCCAGCTTTTCAACCTGGAATTGGCGCGCATCGTGAAGATAGATCGCTTTCTCATGCAATGTCGTCAGCGCAGACGGGAAATCGACTTCGCCGATGATGCGGTGGTTATCGGTGATGTCGACCACTAGAATGTTATCGCTTGTCACCGCTCGCAGACTGACCGTATCGGCCGGATAGCTGTCGCTTACCCAGTGCCAGCAGTTGCCCGAGCGATGAAGAAGGCGCAAATCATCAGCAAGATAAGCGCAAAGGCGGGCGGTGTCGTGTTTTCCGATCTGCTCTCCTTCCTGGATCGGCAGTTCGAAAGCGGCGCACTTCAGATGGTTGAGAAAGATCTCGAGGTTATCAGGGTTGATGTGCGCCTCTTCGGGTGATGATCCGAAGAAGTAATCCGGGTGCTCGACAATGTACTGATCGAGCGGTGCACTCGAAGCAACCAGCACAGCAAGGGAGGAGGATTGCCGGCGGCCAGCACGACCAGCACGCTGCCATGTGGATGCGATATTGCCTGGATACCCGGCGAGAACCACCGTGTCCAGTGATCCAATGTCGACGCCGAGTTCCAGTGCATTCGTGGCGACAACCGCCCGAATATTTCCGTCCCGAAGACCGGCTTCAACCTGGCGACGTTCTTTGGGCAAATAGCCTCCGCGATATCCACGGATGGCTTCATGAGAGAAGGGCAGGTGCGAACAGGCTTCTTTCAAATACGTGGTCAGAATCTCTGTCGCCAGACGGCTGTTGGTAAAAACAAGCGTTTGCTGCTTCTGGCGAATGAACTCAAGCGCAATGCGGCGAGTCTCGTGTAGATAGCTGCGGCGAATGCCAAGCTGCCGGTTTACCACCGGCGGATTGTAAAAGATGAAGTGACGATCACCGGATGGGGCGCCATTTTCGTCGACCAGCTCGAAAGGTGCGCCGGTGATCGCTTCTGCCAAATTTTTTGGATTTTTGATTGTCGCGGAGCAGCAAATAAACTGCGGCTTGGAACCGTAGAACTCGCAAATGCGTTTGATCCGGCGCAAAATGTTCGCAAGATGGCTGCCATAGACACCGCGGTAGAAATGCAGTTCGTCGATCACCAGGTAGCGAAGGTTCTCGAACAACTTGACCCACTTGGTGTGGTGAGGCAGAATCCCGGTGTGAAGCATCTCGGGATTGGTCATGACGATGTTGGCGCGCTCCCGAATAGCTCGCCGGGCATCTGACGGCGTGTCCCCGTCGTAGGTATGGCAGGAGAGCGGCCCACCGATGGCGTCGTTCAAGCGCTGCAACTCGAGCCGTTGATCTTCCGCGAGCGCTTTGGTAGGGAAGAGGAAAATTGCCCGCGCGGCCGAATCCGCGAGGATCGTGTGAATGACCGGAAGGTTATAGCAGAGCGTCTTGCCACTGGCAGTTGGCGTAACGACCACGGGGTTTTTTCCGGCAAGCGCATGCTCCACAGCGGCTGCCTGATGGGTGTAGAGGCTTTCGATCCCGCGATCCGCTAACGCCTGCTGCAACGAACGGGCAAGTGCCGAAGGAAACGGAGCGAATTGCGCGGGTCGCGCTGGCTGATGGCGAACCGCTCGGACAGGCGAGCCATCCTGCTGCATGGCTTCTGCAAAACGGGCGGCTAACGTGGCAACTGCAGTAGCAGGCGCAACGGCCACGGACTCGAGATCCGTTCGCGAGTTCCCAAAATCGAGAGCTAGGTTCACTGGTTCGCCTTTTGTTCTACCCTACCCGAGTTTTCGCTGCAGAACAAGCGGGCCGGATATTGTTTCGGCCAGGCAGGCTACTTTACAACGCCAGCCAGCTTCTGTACCGTCTGAAACGTATCGCTCTCAGCGGCGCTCTTATCTGTCCGGTAACGCTTCACACGGGCAAAGCGCAGAGCGAGGCCGCTTTTATACCGGGAACTGATTTGTATCTCGTTGAAGGCGATCTCGACAATCAGCTTTGGCTCGACATGGACGGCGTAGTGATCTCGTGCAATCTCAAGTTGAAGCAGCTGCTCGGTCTGCCACTTGAGCATTTCGTCGGTGAGACCTTTAAAGGTTTTGCCGAGCATGGCGAAGCCACCCTTCTCTGTGTCACGAGCACCCAGATGAAGATTACTGAGCCAGCCTTGACGCCGGCCGTTGCCCCACTCGGCAGCAAGAACGACCAGATCCAGCGTGTTCGCCTGTTTGATCTTCAGCCAGCTTTGCGCTCGCGCTCCAGCTACATATCCAGCACCGGGCATTTTGGCCATAATGCCTTCGTGGCCGCTACCCAACGCTGCATGAAGAAAGTCTTCGGCCTGAGCAGCATCGCTAGTAAGGAGGTGCGGCACAACGGATTCGGGTGGAGTGAGACGTTTCAGCTCTGCAAAGCGGATTGACTGGGGTTCATCAATCAGCGAACCGTCCAGGTAGATCAAATCGAACCAGAACGGAGTCATCGGGAGCTCCGAGCGCAGGCGCGCAACGTCGAGCTTGCGGCCGAAGCGGCGCATGGTGACCTGAAATGGCTGCGGGCGGCCGTCTTGAGTAAGGCTGAGAACCTCGCCATCAAGGATCAGTGTTCTGGCAGGTAGCGCTCGCACCGCCTCGACGACTTCAGGTACGGCGGCCGAGACGTCGTTTGATTGTCGAGAGAAAACGACCACCTCGTCGCCGGACTTATGAACCTGGACCCGTGCCCCATCAAACTTGTACTCGAGTGCTGCTTCGCCTAACTCCTCCAGCGCATCCGAGACATCTTCGGCCGATTGCGCCAGCATCGGCTGAACGGGGCGGAACAGCTGAATCTCGAATTGCGCAAGACCCTGTTCACCGCTTTCAAAAATGGCCCGCGCAATTGCTGCGCCACCGCCTCCGGTCATAGCAGCGCGCCGGATTCGATCCGCTGGAATATCGCAAGCTTTAGCAAGTGCGTCCAGCACCAAACTTTCAAGCGCGCCCTGACGAAGTTCGCCGATCAGCAAACGTCTAATGAAGTGCTGCTCCTGTTCGGTAGCGCGCAGGAGCAGGCCGGCGAGAACTTCGCGGCGACGACTCTCTGCTCCCGGACCGGCTACGGAGGCCAACTCTCCAAGCGAGCGATCCACTTCGATGATCGAAAGAACCGGATCACTGACGGGCGAGACAGACGCAGACCGGAGTGCGGAATATCCGATTCCAATACGACCCTGGCGTACGTTGCCGGAAAGAAACGAGACCGCGATTTCAACCTCTTCAGACGCGAGCTTGCGAAAGAAGTCGCTGAGAATCTCCGTCTTCTGCAGCCGCTTCGTAGTACCCGCAATGCGGTCTGACGCTTCAACCAGCGTTGCGAGCAGCATGGAAGGCGAGAGGTGTCGAGTGAAGCTGCGCATCGGGCAACGCAGCGAAGGGTGACTCATGTCCACGCGCGTTAATGGGCTCGACGGCGCGAACACGACCCGCTACGATCATCACAGCCTGATCGAAGTTGTTCACTGTAGGACAGACATGATGCGGCAGAAGATACAGCTTCTCTCCGAGTGAAGGCGGGTCCTGATCGATGCTCTCAATTGGCAAGTGCTCCTCACTGGGCTTCGCAGGCCGGAGATGAGGATAGCCAATGACGGCGCAAGAAGGCGGACCTGCGTCGATGGAGACGCTCTTGTGACCGGCATCGCAAGTCACTGTATGGCCCTTGGGTTGGCTGATGACCGTGGTGAGAACCAGGGCAGCAGGCTGCAGCCCAAGATCCGGAAGCTGCTCCAGGCTGGTCATGTCGTTGTAGACCACAGTGCCGGGCGACATGCGATGCGTGAACTCTGCCTCTTCAAAGCCCCGATAGGACATGGCGAAGGGTGCTGACGGGGTGCCGGATGTGACAACTTCCGAGACGTGCACATCGACGGATTTCAGACGATGAACAATCTGGAGAAGACGATCGTAACCAGCGTGCGTGTGCGCCTCCCGCTCTGAGGACGGTACGCCAGCCATGTGGCCATCATAGTAATGAATACCCCAGAACTGGGCCGCGACGCGCTGGGCCATGGCGATCATTACGTCCAGACGGTCTTCCCCGATGCCGGTTCGATTCATTCCGGAGTTTACGTCGATAAAGATGCCGACTTCGGAGTTATGCCACAGGCTAGCCTGTTCCGGCGATTCGACCAGGACAGAAATTCGAGTTTGCGGAAAGCGCGCTGCGATTTGCCGCACTCTTATTGCATTGGCGCCCATAACGGAGTATGCAAGAAGAACGTCTGAAGCACCGGCCTGACAGGCGGTGAGAAGTTCCAGGGTAGTTGAGCACTTCAGGTGACGCACACCGTGAGCGATAAGCTGACGAATCACCGCCGGAACCTTTGCAGTTTTAATATGAGGACGCCAACGATCAGGATTTCCTCCTGCCAGCTTGATGATCGCTTTGATGTTGGCGTCCACAATCTCTGGATAGATAAGAAGGGCGGGCGTAACCAGAGGTTCGGCATCGGCGAGCGTGTAAGAAGCGAGGAACGGAAGCACGAGGATCATTCTGGCAGATCGAGGCAGGCCGCGGCTAATCCTTTTGTCAAGGATTGACGGCGAGCGCCGTCCACCCAAGAGGGAAAAGAATTTATGACTACCGATGCACAGGTTTATACGGGCGCAGCCTTGGCGGGCGCGATCTCCGGAATGCGATCTATGTCCTCGCCTGCCCTGATCAGTCAGCTCGCACGATCGGGTGTTTTGCCGGTCGGATCACATTTAGGATTCCTGGCGAAGTCCGGCACTTCGACAACCACGGCGATCCTGGCCGTAGGGGAGATCATTGCAGACAAACTTCCCTCAATCCCCAGCCGGACAGCAGCCGGTCCGCTGGCAGTACGGGCTCTTACTGGAGGGTTCGCGGGCGCAACGATTTCTTCGGGCAAGAAGCGATCGTGGCAGATTGGCGCGCTGCTGGGAGTCGCAGGCGCGATCGGGGCGACTTACGCAGCCTATCACTTACGCAAGCAGGCCAGCGAAGAGCTGCACCTCCCCGATACGGCCGTGGCCCTCGTTGAGGATCTGCTGGTGGTGGGAACCGGGCTGCTGATCACGTCTATGCTGCGCTCAGGCGAAGCAGAGTAGAGTAAAGTTCGTGAGCGGGCCACACTGGATAGTAGGCCTTCTAGGGCTTTTGCTTTATCTTGCTGTAATCAGCGACGCCTTCGAGGTCATGCTGTTGCCCCGTCGTGTGCGCCGGCAGTTGCGCCCAGTCCGCTTCTTCTTCAAATGGAGCTGGTGGTCATGGAGAGGGATTGCGCGGCGAGTGAAACGGGGCAAGAGCCGGGATGCGTTTCTCAGCTTGTATGGACCCCTGTCAATGGTGCTTTTGCTGAGCTTTTGGGCACTTGGCTTGATCGTTAGTTTTGCGTTGTTGCAGTGGTCCCTGTGGGACAAGCCGTCGGTCTCTGCGCTGACAATCCTCTATCTGAGTGGGGCCGCTTTCTTTACGGTAGGGTATGGCGACGTGCAGTCTTTGGGCCCGCTCGGGAAAGGGCTGGCGGTTTTTGAAGCCGGATCAGGTCTCGCCTTCATTGCAGCAACCATTTCTTATTTGCCGGTCCTATACCAGCTTTTTTCCAGGCGAGAGGCTCTGGTCATTCGCCTGGATGCTCGCGCAGCATCACCTCCGACCGCGGCAGCATTGCTTTGCCGTCATAGCGAACTTGAGGCGATGCCGGAGCTGCCGAAGTTCTTAGAGGAGTGGGAGCATTGGTGCGCGGAAATCGTAGAAAGCCATCTTTCGTATCCAATGCTCAGCTACTACCGGTCGCAGCACGACAACCAAAGCTGGCTTGCCGCACTGGCGACTGTGCTCGATACTTGTGCTCTGCTGCTGACTGGATTTAGCGGAGTCAGGACTTTCCAGGCACGGATGACCTTCGCCATGGGAAGGCTGGCCGCCCTGGAACTCTGCCAGGTATTTCACTTGAAGCCGAGCAAAAGCGGTAACGACCGGCTGAGTCATGAAAGATTCGAAGTTTTGGATCGCGAACTCGCCGACAGCGGATTGAGCTTCAGCGACCCCGAAGATGCAGAGAGCAAGCTAGCTGAACTCCGGGCAACCTACGAACCCTTTCTGAATGCGCTGTCGAGACACTTCGTGCTTGATCTACCGAGGTGGAGAATCACAGAGGAATCCGCCAACTGGGAAGTCAGCGCCGGCGGACGCACTGCCAAGAAGATGGTCGAAGCGGCGCCGGCAAAGCCCGAGTGACTATTCAGGACGTTTCTTGCGAGGACGCCGGGTAACCGAGTTGCCCGTGCCCGCTGCGGTCCGTTTACGAGGCGTAGCCTTCTTCGGCTTGGGAGGCGGAGGATTCGGCTCAAAGATGGTGGGCTGCCCTTCCACAATGGGCTGAGGCTCATATTCTTCCTCTTCCTCTTCCATAACGGGTTCCGGAACAGGTTCAGGAAGGGCAGGCGGATAAAACTCTGCACCGAGCCGGACGATCAGGCCGCGCTCTTCATCAGGCTCAGTACGAACAACAGTCTTATCCTGAGCGTAATTGAGAAATTCTGAGAACCGCTGGAAGCCGTGCCGGGCGAGATTGAAGTTGGGATTTTCGGCCTGCATCCACTGTTCAAGTTCTTCGCCTGTGGCTCCCTCTTCAAGCTCCATGCGATGGGTTTCGAGCACGTCCCGAAGCGCGGGCAGGGCTTCTTCCGGTCTGGCGGCGACTGCCTCGGGCATATTAGCGCCGCCGCGACGTTCGATGATGTAACGTCCGCCTGAGCCGCTCACGTTAATGTAGTCCGCCTTCTTGAGCTTCTCGACAAAATCGGAAAAGCTTCCAGCGCCATAGGCTCGTTCACTGAAGGCTGGGTCGAGTTGCAGCATGGTGCTCTTCAGAAGACCCAATTGCGGCTGTACAGCGCGACGCTCAAGAACCTGGAGCGCACGTTCTACCAGCGGCATCACTTGGGACAGTTCAAGGGGAGCGGGGCGCTGGCCGCGGTCACGCTTATCCTTGCGGTCCGGTCGTTCTGCACCCCGGTCTGGTCTTTCGCCGCGATCGGGACGATCGACTCGATCCTGACGTTCAGGCCGGTCGCGACGATCAGGCATGGGGGTAGCGACGATACTTGCGCCATCTTCGAGCAACGATTCGTAGCTGACGAACTCGTGACAATTCTGCTGAAGAATTGTGCTGGTGAAGGCCTTACCACCGACCACAAAAACGGTCTTTCCGTACTCCTTCAGCTTGTTGACAAGTGGTATGAAGTCGCTGTCTCCGCTGACGACCGCAAAGGCATTTACATGCGCGTGGGTGAAAGCCATTTCGAGAGCATCGAGGGCGAGGTTAATATCCGCGCCGTTCTTATCACCTCGCGGTGAGGGAATTCGCTGGACCATTTGCACAGCGTTCTCGGCCATTTGCCGGGTCGCGCCTTCCTGACGCCCCCAGTTTGCATAAGCGAATTTAGCAACAATGTCACCGCGCTCTTTCAAAGCGTCGAGAGGAAGCGACACGTCGAATTCACGCCGTAGTGTCGACTTGACGCCGATCTCAATGTTGTCGTAGTCGACGAACACGGCAATGTTCAGTCTGTCTTGCATCAATATCCTTTTCTTTCCATTCCTCGGTTCGGCTATGAAGCGCGTTGTCACGAATAATTTCTGCCGAGCTTACGCCGAGGCTGGTTGTTTCACTGACTCACGGATGAAGCCGACGATCTTTTCGAGCGAGGCCCCTGGCTGAAAAACGGCCGCGACT
>CAXTMN010000035.1:3906-6320 GCA_964245395.1 uncultured Bryobacteraceae bacterium | reverse complement strand
CCGGCGTTTGCCGGAGGCCTGTATAGATTACTTCCATACCCGCGTCGCGGAGAGCACGTGCGATCACTTTCGCGCCGCGGTCGTGTCCATCGAGGCCTGGTTTGGCGACGAGCACACGAATAGGAAGAACCATATTTACACTGTCCAGATTATAGAACGCCCTTGCTCGCCTCGATGGGAACGACCGGCTAAAGCCGCCCTGCAAGGCGGTCATGAGACTCTATCTAAATTATGGACGAGGGTGTTTTCAACGAGCCGCGGATTGCGCTGAACCGGATCTATACTCGGGCGGGTGACACGGGTGAAACGCGCCTGGTGGGTGGGCAGCGGATCTTAAAAGATAACCTGCGTATTGAGTGCTATGGCACCGTCGACGAGTTGAATTCGTTTCTCGGTATGGCGCGTGTCACTGCAGAAGAACTAGCTAAAGACTTGGAGAGGCTGACCGGGTTCGCGCGAACACTGAAGCGCGTTCAGCATGAGCTGTTTAATCTGGGATCGATTCTGGCTACTTTGCCCGAAGATGTGCATCCGAAACAGCCGCGAGTGACCGCTGTCGAGATCGAGCGCCTGTAATCAGAGATGGATAAAGCCAACGATGAGCTTGCGCCCCTGCGATCTTTCGTCCTGCCAGGTGGTAGCCGCCTCGAAGCCGAACTGCATGTTTGCCGTACGGTGTGCCGCAGGGCGGAACGATTGCTGGTGGGCCTCACCCAAAGTGGAAGCTCACCGGGAGAGGCTTTGCAGTATCTGAACCGGCTGAGTGACGCTCTTTTTGTCTGGAGCCGCTGGGTGAATCACGTTTTAGGAGCTACAGAGACGGTGTGGGAACCGAACGAAACGGCGAGCGGTCAGGCAGGGTGATGCCAGCTCAATCGGGATCCGCCGTTCCGGCAAGGGATGCCTGGGGTGCGCTGCTAGCCGGCTTTCTTGGCTGGACCCTGGATGCCTTCGACTTCTTTCTTGTCGTGTTTTGCCTGACGGCTATTGCGAAGGAGTTCGGGCAAACGGACGGAGCGGTTGCTTTTTCTCTCACGATCACTCTGGCGTTCAGACCCATAGGTGCACTACTTTTCGGCATGCTGGCAGATCGTTATGGACGTCGCCTGCCCCTGATGATTGATCTGGTTTTCTATTCCGTAGTCGAAGTGGCGACAGGATTCGCGCCGAACTTCACGACCTTCCTGATCTTGCGTGCGCTATTCGGAATCGGCATGGGTGGCGAATGGGGCGTAGGCGCTTCGCTGGCCATGGAAAAGGTGCCGGTAAAATGGCGCGGCCTGCTATCGGGATTTCTCCAGCAAGGCTATGCGCTCGGTAACTTGCTGGCTGCAGTCTGCTACCTGTTTCTGTTCGACAAATGGGGTTGGCGGCCTATGTTCTTTCTAGGCGGCTTACCGGCGTTGCTTGCTCTCTTCGTACGCTTCCATGTTCAGGAATCGGAAGTCTGGGAGAAATCGAAGACGGACAGCGTGACCCGGATCGGCGGAGGAATCATCACTCATTGGAGGCTGTTCCTGTACCTGGTCCTGCTGATGGCCGGTATGAACTTCGCCTCACACGGTACGCAGGACATGTTCCCGACGTTTCTGCAGCGTTACTGGCATTTCGGCACCGTTCAGAGATCAGTCATTTCTGCGATTTCGATGGTAGGGGCGATCGCGGGTGGAATGACCGTTGGGCTCTTATCGGACCGTATTGGGAGGCGGAGAGCTATCGTGATTTCACTGCTGCTTGCGGTGCTGGTGATTCCACTGTGGGCGTACACTCCGCAGCTAACGCTGCTGGTCACGGGAGCGTTCCTCATTCAATTTTTCGTACAAGGCGCGTGGGGCGTTATTCCAGCCCATTTGAGCGAGCTCTCGCCGAACCACATACGTGGCCTGCTGCCTGGATTTGCCTACCAATGCGGTGCGTTGATTGCAGGGTCGGTGGGCACGCTCGAAGCAATCTTCGCGAAGCACATGAGCTATGCCACAGCTATGGCGACCACGGCCGCCACCGTGTTCGTAATCACCGCGGTGGTCGCGGGATTGGGGAAGGAGAAGAGGGGGATTGAGTTTGGTCGGGAGTAATCTCTCGCGGGGTGGGTTGCAGAGATGTTCTATTCTCAAGCGCCCGCAGCGAACAACCCGCCGGATATTCCGGATGGTGTTTGGTCGAAGTCCGAAGCGTGAGCTTCAATGCATCGTGTTCCAACTACTTTGGTTGTGTGCGGAATCAGGTGGCGCGCGCTTGGCGAGCGCACCACCTTTGCGGAGGAGACTTATTGCGGCCATTTACCTGCCTCCTGTTTCACAGCATTGCCCGTTGTTGTCGCGCTGCCATCGGTTTCGAGCATCTGAAATTGCGACAGATCCGGACCAGTGATCAAGATCGCAAACTTGAACGTCTCCCCGTTGGACGTGATCTGG
>CAXTMN010000035.1:0-3896 GCA_964245395.1 uncultured Bryobacteraceae bacterium | reverse complement strand
TCGCTGGCGATGACGGTTCCATTCGCGACGTAAGTGAAACCCGAAAGGGAAAAGCCGCCCGTGCCATCGAAGTGCGCAAGGGCCTGGTAGGCCACCGGAGTGCCATTTGGCGTGTGCCCGGCAACCGTGCCCGCATAGCTTCCCCGGAGACTGGAAAGATTGCACGATTGACCAAAAAGCGTGGTGCCTGAACCCAAGAGAGTGGCTGCCACGGAGAAGAAAAGCAGTTTGCGCATAATGTTCCTTTCTAAGAGTTGAGAATTAAGTGTAAGGACCGGAAATTTCTTCCGGCCTCGATAACGACGCTTTGCCCAATTCCTCTGTATGAATAACGGTGCCGCGATAATAGGATCATCGACGCCTAGCGCCAGCTAGCCAGGATTTGAAAGGATAAGGCCTTCGCCCGCAATCGGTGACCAATTAGTGAAAGATCGCACGAGTAGCCACCTTCCTTCTGAACCTAAAGGTTCCGAGCGCGAAAAGTAATACTAGGTACAGATACCGAGGTTCTGGAATCAGCGATGCCTGCGATGAATCGAGGACCGTTGTGAACTGACCGCTAGGGCTAATGTCAGCCTCGAAGGCGACCCCACCCGGATCTATCAGGGATGGGATGGTTGCGTTCGGATCCGAAAACAGACCTACGGTGAATGTGCTTCCCGACTGTGGTCTCTGGCTGCTCGGGTTATTGATGGCCACTCCGGAAAAATCCAGCGTAAAGAGGATTGTTTGGCTGAAAATGAGGTCTTCCAGATCCTCATTGAGGACACCAGAGTTAGCGATGCTTAGCTGGTTGGGAAGAGGTCCACCGGTCACCCCGCCTGTTTGCACATCAGAAGTGAAAGTGGCGCCTTGGAAACCTCTGATGGCAACCGATGCACTCTCGACAGTGTTCGGCCCGGGATCGAACTGGAAGTCGATGGATCCGGTCGTTCCAGCCAGGCTCGAGGTGTCGATTTGAAGAATCAATATTTGATCGGGTAGAAATGTGATTGAGGCGGCCTGCAATTTACATGCAAGCAGCAGTCCAACAATGGGTATAGCACTGACAACGGATAGCTTATTCATAAGTTGATCTCCACGATAGTTGTTCGATTTAACGGTGATTAGTTGAAACCGCCGCTATAGATGGTTGGAGAGTAGACGATCTTTGCAGAACCAGGACCGCTGAACTGAAGGACCGCGAAAGCGAAAGCGCCCGAATCGAGCTTGGCGACGCTGGGGATCGTATAGAAAGGAGCTGTTGCGAAAACTCCTGTGGCGTTCTTTAGCGTCACTCCCTGGGGAAGGGAGTAGGCAACAAGTTGGAAAGGACCCTCGATGGTCTTACTGCTAGTGTTCTGAAAGACAACCAGTCCGTAGTAGGTCTTGTCGAATGGCACATACAGCGGCGGAGTGATCAACGTTTCCACTTGAGGCTTGGTAAGGAGCTGCAGTGGCGTGGGGGCGGGTGCTGCATGTCCGTTGACGGACTTGATTACCAGAGTCTTTGGGTACTGATAAGTGGAGGTCCGGTTGACAGCCGTCACCGTAATTCCGCCAGTTCCGCTGTGTGGGTCCACCGGGCGGTAGCCGTCCAGCACGGAAATGCCACCCACCGTGCCATTGAAAGTATCGGTCCACGCGAAGCCGATACCGGTGTCCTGCACGGTCGCGTTCGACCCGTTACCGACGATCCCCACCAGGTGAGTTGAGAAGCCGATAAAGTTATTGGAGGCCAGGGCAGTGGCGCCACCGCAGCCGTTACCCGAACCGCCCGGCAGGCAATCATCGGCAGGAGCGTCGAAGAAAAAAAGGGCGTTCGACGCTTCGTTAAAAGTCAAAGAAAGAGGGTCGTTCTGCGAACCCGAGAGATTGTAATAAATCGGCAATCCCACTGTGTTCGGCGGTGACTGATAGGTGTAACCTGCCGGCGGTGGATCATTGAACGGGACGGGTGAGGTTAGATTGCTGCCATTCACTGCATAGAACGGGCTGGGTGAGGGCAGTACAGTAATGAGCTGCTGCCAGTTGAAGTTGGTGAACCCGCAGACCTGGGCCGCATTCGCGAGTGAGTAGCCGTTATTGGGCGTAAAAGAGGCAGCGATCGAGGTAGATCCGCCGACAGGTGGGGTCAGCGCATTATTGAGAAGGTCTGAGCAGGCGGTGCCGGAACTGATCAAAGCGGCAAGCGAGAAGTAACTGCTGCCCCCGTTCGGACTAATAGGCGTGATGAAGTTTACGATGCCGTCAGACAGGTAGTTAGTTATGTTTGTGTAGTAAGCGTTGGGACCACCGTAACCGGTGTTATCGGATGCATTTCCTGGTACCCCGTAGTTGTCGATTCCGTCGTATTCGAAGGCGAAGATCTGGTTGGGCGAGGTGACTTCCAGAGCGTAGAGGGGTTCGCTACTATCGTTAATGACGCCAACCAGGATCCCGGTGGGAGTGCCGTCATTATTGCCGTTGGCGGTTCCGTATGTACCCTGCCCTGTCAGGGAAATACTGGAGCCCGCATCCGTGATAGTGATGACGGCGGCGCAGCCGGTGTTGTTAATCGTCGGGCATTGAGCCATTACCTCTCTCGCAGACAGCAGGAATGCCGCCAAGCAGAACCACCGGGCCACTCCTGCCGTGCGCTCGATTGAAAATGATCTGTTCATCGTCCTAACTCCCGGTAACGTATGCATAAACGATGTTTGAATAGGTGATCTTACTCAGCTCTGGATTCTTGAACTGAACCTGCGTCGACACGGAAGCGCCCGCTTGCAAAGTGCCTGGGGGCATCAGCACAAAGGGCTCTCCCTCGTAGCTAAGGGGATTGTTGGCAATAGTCACGCCGGACGGCAATCCGACGAACAAGACTGCCAGCTGATCTGTGATTTCTGACCCTGTATCGTTGGTGACCGTCAATGTCCCACTAAAAACCTGTGTCGCGTGATTGAACGTGAGACCACTGACCGTGACTTGAGGTGCATACCGCTTAGGCGGCGGCGCCTGGCCTTGATTCGGGGCGGGCGGCACTCCGTAAGTAAGACTATGAGCGTGGCCCGTCTTATCTGTTACATAGAGGGTATCTGTTCCGGACACCCAGCCAGGAGTGAGTGCGGGTGCACTGGTTCCTACACCCACCTGGACGCCCTCAGTCCTGAACTGCTGCCACTGCGCGCCGAAAGGTGAAATGACTCTACCCCAGACGCTAGAGGTCGGAACTGGGGAATACCCCGGATAAGCGCCCGTAGCTTGCTCGGCCTGAGTCATCCAAACCTGGCCCCTATCATCCACGGCGACCGAAGTTGCCGTGAATGGTTGGTTTAAAGGAGTCCAGTTACCGCTGGTATTCTGCTGAATGTTTCCATTCGCGTCCAGGACGACGATCACTGAGTTATTCGCCGCAATGCGGTTGACGTTTACCTTCAGTGTCCCCGTCAGGCTTACCCATTGACCGTTCGTATACTCAGCTGGATAGCTGGCGACACCACCCGGAAGAGCGATGCTTATGACGGCGTACAAGGTGCCGGAGTTGTCGACGGCAATGTCGTTAAAACTGTACGATATGCCGGGCAAGGATGGAGCCGATAACTTGGCAACAGGGGTTAAGCCCGCATTTAAATGCGTTATGAAGGAGCCTGAGCCATCGAGTACCCAGACGCCCCCGTTTGGGTCTGCGGCGATCCGGTTACCGGAGGCATTGCTATACATCCAATCAAAAAACTGCCCGCTGTTTGCGACCCGTTTAGCGAGCACGTAGTTCTGTCCAAGCGCGCCCGATCCTGTTCCACGTTGACCGGTTACCGCATAAACCGAGCCATCGTGCCCGACCGAAACTTGAGAGGCTCCGGCATATCCGAACGGAACGCGACCGAATGTTTGATTGTTGAAATTGATAATGGCGCCAGCCACGGTTGGATTGATTC
>CAXTMN010000034.1:34391-44822 GCA_964245395.1 uncultured Bryobacteraceae bacterium | reverse complement strand
AGCGTGATGGCAATCACGTACTCGATTCGCGTTTGCAGCTGGTTCTTTTTTTGAATCAAGAGGGCGAGTTAAATTATCCACCCGCCGCCAAGAACCAGATCGCCATCATAGAAGACGGCCGCCTGGCCGGGCGTCAGAGCGCGCTGCGGCTCGTCAAACTGCACTGTGACTTGGCCGTTTGCATCAGGGGGCAGCAGAGTGGCGTTGGCCGCTGCATGCTTGTTGCGAACTTTGACCTGACCCCGAAGCGGTTCTTGCGGAGTATCAATCGACAGCCAGTTTACTTCACGAGCTACCAGAGATGATCGTTGTAAATCACTGTTCCGTCCGACAACAACGCGCTGGGTAGCGGGTTCGGTGGCAATCACGTAAAGAGGTTCTCCGGCAGCAACACGAAGCCCGCGGCGCTGACCGACTGTGAAGTGGTGGGTGCCTTCATGTTCGCCGAGAACCCGCCCGTCGCGGTCTACAATTTCGCCTTGGGTCACAGCCGGGTCGATACCCTTCTCGCGGAAGTACGCATCGATGAAACCCGCGTAGTCACCATTCGGGACGAAGCAGATTTCCTGGCTGTCGTTCTTTTCAGCAACCAGCAATCCCAGCTCATGGGCAAGCTGGCGAACCTGGGACTTTACCATGCCGCCCAGAGGAAACAACGTTCTGGCCAGCTGCGACTGCTTGAGGCCAAACAGAAAGTAAGTCTGATCTTTTCCGGCGTCTACGCCCATACGCATCTGTTGACGGCCGGTCTTTTCGTTAAAGGTGAGCCGAGCATAATGGCCGGTAGCGATCTTCTCTGCTCCTACGCCGTCAGCCATTTCGAGAAATTCATCGAATTTGATGAAGTTGTTGCAGAGTGTGCAAGGGATTGGTGTGCGCCCGGCCAGATAATCATCGACGAATGGCTGGACTACCTGACGCTCGAAGCGCTCCTCAAAGTTGACCACGTAGTAAGGGATATCAAGGGCTCCGGCAACGGCTCGCGCATCGTAGACGTCGTCCAATGAGCAACAGCGGCCGGTGGTGCCGCCGTTTGCCGTTAACTCCGGCAGACGGCGCTGATTCCACAACTGCATGGTGAGACCAACCAGATGATGGCCCTCCCGCTTGAGGAGTCCGGCAACGACAGAGCTGTCGACCCCACCGGACATGGCCACCGCGATCGGGGCGGATGAGTTAGACGGCAACTTGCGTTCCCCTGGGCGCCGCTTTTCTCAGCCGGCCCACTGAGCGAGTAACCGCATCAACTAGCGTTTCAACGTCTTGGAGATTGTTGTAGCGTCCGAAAGAGAAGCGAACAGAACTGCGCGCCTCATCGCGGTTGCGGCCCATCGCCAGCAGAACATGGGAGGGCTCGATGGAGCCGCTGCTGCAAGCCGAACCACTCGAAACGGCAATGCCTTGCATGTCGAGGGCGATCACAAGGTTCTCTCCCGAAAAATCGCGAAACATCACGTTGCTGGTATTCGGGAGCCGATCGGATGTAGATCCGTTGACTTCGATCCCACTAACTCGTCTGGTGATCTCCGCTTCAAAAAAGTCGCGCAGCGCTGAAACTGGAGCTGCCGGCTGCTCCGAGCAAAGCTGGACGGCATGGGCGAAAGCCATAGCTGCGGGAACGTTCTCGGTCCCGGGCCGCCGTTCGCGTTCGTGCCGACCTCCGTACTGGATGGCTTTCAGCGGAACGTCTTTCCGTACCCAAAGAGCCCCAATGCCCTTGGGTGCAAAAAGCTTGTGGGCGCTGAGCGAGTAAAGATCGACTCCAAGCTGCGCTGCGTTTATAGGAATTTTGCCGAATGCCTGGACGCCGTCCGAATGAAAGTAGATGGGGTCGCCCTCAGCACGACGTTCCCGGATCAGTGCGCCGATCTCGGAAATTGGTTGGAGCGCTCCAGTCTCATTGTTGGCGTGCATTACCGATACGAGAACTGTCTCCGGGCGCAGGTGACGCCGGATCTCTTCGGGATTGACGATGCAGTCGCCACCAACAGCTACATAGCTGACAGCGACACCCTGACGCTCGAGTTGCCGACAGGGTTCTAGAACGGCGGGATGTTCGATTCGAGTCGTAATGACGTGCTTTCGCTGGCCGGGTAGATTGTTAAGCAAACCCAAGATGGCGAGATTGTTTGCTTCAGTGCCGCCGCTGGTGAAGACAAGCTCTTGAGCGAGTCCACCGAGCGCTTCAGCGACCGTCCCTCGTGAGTTCTCCAGCTGTTGACGGGCACGCTGTCCCTCCCGATGCATACTGGAGGCATTGCCGTAGACCTGCCGCAAAGCAGCGGTCATCGTCCCGGCGACTTCCGGCGCCAGAAAGGTTGTCGCGTTGTGATCGAAGTAGAGCAATCTGAGGGAACCGGGAAGGTTGAGGAACGCAGCGCAGAGTGATCAATAGAGGCGCTTCATTAAGATTTTAGCAGTCGATCTGAGGCATAGTCTAAGTTCGAGGAGCCACTTGCCGCCACCACCGGTTATTACGTTGATCACCGATTTCGGACTCTCCGATCACTATGCGGGCACGATGAAAGGAGTGATCCTACAGCGCTGTCCCGATGCGAGGATCATCGATATCACGCATCAGATCCCTCCCTTTTCGATTATGGCTGCAGCCTACACAGTCGATCAGAGCGCGCCCTACTTCCCGGGGGAGACTATACATCTCGTCGTGGTTGACCCCGGCGTCGGCACCGAGCGCAAAGCAATTGTTGTCGAAGCTCTGGGGCAGTACTTTGTCGGACCCGACAATGGGGTATTCACGATGATTCTAGCCCGGGATCCGCAGGCCCGAGTTTACGAAGTGGCTAACCGAGATCTCACGGCGGCTGAAGTTTCGAGCACTTTTCATGGCCGTGATGTGTTCGCCCCTGTTGCGGGTGCCCTGGTGAATCGCTCTGTGTCGCCAAAAGAGGTAGGGCCAGTTGTTCTAAGCCCGGAGATGCTTCGAAACCTCGATCCGCTTCGGTTGGGCGAAGCGCAATGGCAGGGGCAAGTTCTCAGTATCGATCACTTTGGCAACGTGATCACAAATTTCAGGTCGGATGCTTATCTAGCTCTCGTGAGGAAAAAATTCGAATTACACGCAGGCGAGATTCCGGTTAGAACTCTCGCGGCAACGTTTGGCGAGGTCGCGCCGGGTGAACTGTGTGTATATCCGGGAAGTTCCGGATACTTGGAGATCGGGATCAATCGCGACAATGCTGCCAGGAGATTGGGGATTAAGCTGAGCGATTCCCTCATTTTGAACCTGTAATCGCGGGGGAGGATGAACAGGCTGAAGCATGAGAATGGCGCTACAATCAAGAGAAATCGTTTGCTGAACTACACCTGAAATCGGCAAGCGGAGACCGCTTTGAGATTCCTGAATGACCGTCGCTGAACCCACAACTCTCGTCCGCGCTGCCGAGTTTCGCAGCAACCTTCAGTCAAAGATCGTCGTTGCGGACGGGGCAATGGGGACGATGCTGTACGCGAAGGGAATCTTCATCAACCGGTGTTTCGATGAGCTGAATCTTTCCTCGCCTCAGTTAATTAAGGAAGTTCATAGCGAGTACGTCAAAGCAGGTGCTGAAGTTCTTGAAACGAACACTTTCGGGGCCAATCGTGTGCGGCTTTCCACCTTCGGTTTCGGTGAAAAGATTCGCGCGATCAATGAGGCCGGAGTTCGTCTGGCGCGTGAGTCGGCTGGCGATCGGGCTTTCGTAGCCGGCGCGATGGGACCTCTCGGAGTAGCGATTGAACCGCTGGGGCCAATGTCCTTCGCCGAGGCACGCAGTGTGTTTCGCGAGCAGGCAGACTTACTAATCGGCGCTGGGGTTGACCTGATCGTGCTCGAAACATTCTACGACTTAAGCGAGTTGCGCGAGGCGATTTTTGCAGCACGGGAAGCCGCGGGATCAGAGACGGTGATCGTGGCGCAAATGACCGTTGAAGACGACGGCAGCCTACGGGATGGAACGAGCGCGCAAACGTTCACTCGAGCTTTAAACGAGTTCCCGGTCGACGTCATCGGCGTCAATTGTTCTGCCGGTCCAAAGGTGGCGCTCGAGACCATTGAGAAGATGGCCGCGCTTTCAACCAAGGCGCTCAGCGCTATGCCGAATGCGGGCCTTCCGGCGATGGTGGAGGGGCGAAACATGTATCTGTGCTCGCCTGAATACACGGCCCAGTATGCGAGGCGCTTTCTGCAGGCCGGGGTTCGTTTGATTGGCGGCTGTTGTGGAACCACCCCAGAGCACATCAAACAGATCCGCAGTGAGGTTCGATCATTGCAACCGGTTCGTCGCCAGGGGCCGGCGATCGAGATTTCAGATGATCGGCAAGCTGAAGTAAAGCGTATGGCGAAAGTGCCAGTTGCGGAGAAATCGCAGCTTGGAGGGAAGTTCGCCCGGGGCAAGTTCGTCGCGTTTGTTGAGATTCTTCCTCCGCGCGGAATCGATGCTGGGAAAGAGGTGGCGGGCGCGCGTCTTTGCCGGGAGCACGGCATTGATTGCATCAACGTGCCGGACGGTCCGCGTGCTAGCGCCCGGTTGAGCGCGCAGGTAACCTGTCAGCTGATTCAGCAGCAGGCTGGAATCGAAGCGGTACTTCACTTTTGCTGCCGCGACCGCAACATACTCAGCATTCAATCCGAACTACTCGGGGCGCACACGACCGGAGTACGGAATCTGATCTGCATTACAGGCGATCCTCCGCGCATGGGCACCTACCCCGACGCGAGTGCGGTGTTCGATGTCGATTCGATCGGGCTCACGAATATCGCAAATAATCTCAATCAGGGTTTGGACATAGGGGGGAATCCAATTGGCTCGCAGACTGCGCTGCTTGTCGGAATCGGTGCAAATCCGGGCGCCCTTAACATGGACGAAGAAATGCGGCGTTTCGCCTGGAAAGTGGAAGCCGGTGCGGAATATGTGGTAACGCAGCCTGTCTTTGATTTGGACCTGCTTGAGCGATTCATGAAGAGAATCGAGCAATATGGTTTGCCTGTCGTGGCCGGCATATGGCCGCTAACCAGCTATCGTAATGCTGAGTTCATGGTGAACGAGCTTCGTGTGCCTGTTCCGCAGGAGTATATGGAACGAATGCGTAAAGCTGATGCTCCAGAGAAGGCGCGAACGGAGGGCATTTTGATCGCGCAGGAAATGTCCAGCCGGGTTCGTTCTCTAGTCCAAGGGGTTCAACTGAGTGCCCCTTTTGGGCGATACGAGATGGCAATTGAAGTTGCTGGTGCTCTTGGGGAACGGTAAACTGACAAGATACTTTCTGTCTGCCTGCTTTGCGGACAGAGATTCATCCTGCCAGTGGCTACAGACCTAATTCAGATCAATTGTGATTCGCCCGATAGCGCAGCTATCGACCGAGCCGTCCGGGAGGTTCGAAAAGGGGGCGTAATTGGAGTTCCTACCGATGCGCTTTACGTGCTGGTTGCGGACCCGTTTAATCTCGCCGCGGTGGGGCGGGTATTTGCTGCCAAAGGCCGCGAGAGCGTACGCTCTTTGCCGCTGGCTATCTCTGACACGATGATGGCAGAGGATCTGGGCAAAGAGCTAAATAGCCGCTTCTACATCCTGGCGCGACATTTCTGGCCAGGCCCTTTGACCATGATCGTGCCTGCCGCAGCGAAGGTGCCGTTGAAGGTGACGGGGAATACGGGCCGGTTGGCGATGCGGCATACGGCGGCAAACGCTCTCAATTTGATGATCGAGAGGATCGGGCATGCGCTGATCGCGACTAGCGCAAACATTTCGGGCAACCCGACCGCTTCGAGTGGTATTGAATTGTTTGCTCAACTGGATGGTCGAGTTAGCCTGGTTCTGGATGGAGGCAGTTGCCTTGGTCCAGGCTCGACTACGGTTGACATCACGGACGCCTATTGGCGTGTGATCAAAGAGGGCGCCGTGTCTGAAAAACAGATCGCCGAACGTTTGCAAGCTGATTAAAGTTCGTGCTTTCAAAGGCGGCAATTTTTGCTATTCTGAGGTTGCGTTCCTTGCGAGAGCGTCCTCTTGGCCTCCTAAAAATTGATCCGATAGTCAATGTCATGGAGTCTAACTCGAATTAAGTGCTGGTGTGCAGGCTCCGGTGTTTCGACGCTATGGAGAAGCCTTAAGGCGCTCGGAGGATTCCCCCCTTGTTCTCTAGGGGTCAATGACGGAGGTTGATCGGGAAGCTCTCGCTGGGAACGCCCTCCTTCCTTCCCGATTCATGACCATTCTCTTTATCGGTGACATTTTTGCTTCGAGCGGCCGAAGCATTGTTGCCGAGAATCTGAATCGTCTCACAACGGAACATAGGGTCGATCTCGCCATAGCCAACGGCGAAAATAGCGCTGGCGGGTTCGGCATCACACCGTCGATCACGGAAGACCTTCTTGGGCTTGGTTTGGATGTGATAACGGGAGGGAATCACAGCTTTGACAAACGGGAGATTTACGACTACTTCGAGCATCAACCTCGCCTGCTGCGGCCGGCCAATTACCCGGGCAAGCTGCCAGGGGCGGGCGTGTTCACGGCTACTGCTCGAAACGGCGTGCGTTACGCAGTAATCAATCTGCAAGGCCGTGCGCATATGACCAGCATCGATTGTCCGTTTCGGAAGGCTGACGAAATTTTAAACAGCCTCGATCCTGCGATCAAGATCCGGTTCGTCGATTTCCACGCAGAACTGACGAGCGAGAAAGTGGCAATGGGATGGTATCTGGACGGGCGGGCCACAGCGATGATCGGAACCCATACACATATTCCGACGGCGGACTCTCGCGTGCTCCCCGGCGGTCTTGCCTATCAGACCGATTCAGGGATGACGGGGCCCTACCAGTCTGTGATCGGCATTGATAAGGACATGATCATTCGACGATTCCTGACTGGTCTGAACGGGAGAATGGAAGCCGCGAAAAACGGCGTAGAGTTGCACGGGGCGTTGATACGCGCTGACGAGTCAACCGGCAGAGCATTGACTATCGAGCGAATCGAATGCTTGAAGTAAGCGACTCAGGCAGTAACCTCTACCTTCGAGGCATCGACATCCATTTGGTTGAACGTGATCCCTTCCCAGCGCGCAACAACCGCTGTTGCTACGCAATTGCCAAGCAAGTTCACCGACGTTCGACACATATCCATTAGCGCGTCGACTCCCAGGATCAGGGTAATGCCCTCCAGCGGCAAATTGAATGTTCCGAGCGTTCCAGCAAGGATGACCAGCGAGGCTCGAGGAACTGCCGCGACGCCTTTGCTCGTTAGCATCAGCGTCAACATCATGGTGATTTGAGTCGCCATGGGCATATGAACACCAGCTGCTTGCGCGATGAACATGGATGCGAGCGAGAGATACAAGGTCGAACCGTCGAGATTGAAGCTATAGCCGGTGGGAAGCACGAAACCAACGATGTGCTTGGGGATGCCCATGCGTTCCATATTCTCGAGAGCGAGCGGCAAAGCTGCTTCGCTAGAGGCGGTAGAAAAGGCTAAGAGAAAGGGCTGCCGCGCCGCTTGAATAAACAGGCGGAGCGGTACCCGAGCAATGGCCAGAGCTGTACCTAACACCAAAACGACGAAAAGAGCCTGGGCGAGGTAGAGAGTGCCGACTAGTTTGCCGAGCCCAAACAGCACTCCAACACCCTTGGAGCCAATGGTCACGGCAATAGCAGCGCCTACGCCAAAGGGCGCGATGTACATAACGTACTTCGTATAGCGGAACATGACTTCCGCTACGGATCCGGCAAAACTTACTACTGGCTGTGCCTTTGCGCCGATGGCGGAGCAGGCCGCCCCAAACAGGAAGAAGAATACAACCATCTGCAGCACGTCGTTCTGTGCCAGAGACTCAAAGATGTTCGCCGGAACAGCGTGCTCAAAGACCTGCGAAAGAGAGACGGGTTTCGCCAAGGCTGGGAGCGCTGGACCGTTCCCGTTGGCATTAAGCGCGACCCCTGCTCCGGGCTGCAGAAGGTTCACGACGACAAGCCCGATTATTAAAGCGAGAGTCGTTGCAATCTCAAAGTAAGTAACTGCTTTGAGAGCGATCCGGCCCATGGTTCTTAACTCACCTGCCGAGGCGATGCCGTAGACCAGGGTTCCGAACAGTAAAGGCCCAACGATGGAACGGATCAGACGCAAGAAGATGTTGCTAATGGGCGCAAGGCCTCTTGCAAACTCCGGGAACAGAATGCCGATGGCGATACCCAGCACGAGCGCGATAAAAATCCAAGCGGTCAGGGACAATCTCTTCATTAGCGTTCTCCCCACTTCAACTTTTCCCGCAATACGTCAAAGAAAAGCATTTTAGGCGGCCGCACGAGGTGGATGAAGTTCGGCGAAGATCGGCATACCACGCGATCGCCTTTGTGCAGCGGCTCGCCGACCTGTCCATCGACAGTGAGATAGGTTCCCTCCTCTGCGTGACTCAAGATGCGGATCACGCTGGTATCGGGCACAATAACGGGACGATTGGTCAACATGTGAGGACAGATCGGGGTGATGCAAAACGCAGCTACCGACGGAAAAATGACAGGGCCTCCGGCCGAGAGTGAGTAGGCAGTAGACCCTGTTGGGGTTGCCACGATGAGCCCGTCAGCCTTATAAGCCGCAACGAAATGATCGTCGACGTGCGTGTCCAGGTCGATCATTCGCGCCAGTTCTGATTTTGCGATAACAATATCGTTCAGCGCTGAGTAGGTGGCAATGACCTGGCCGCTTCGCACCAGTTCGCAATCCACCATGCGTCGCCGGCCAATGCGGAAATCACCCCTGATTACCGGATCGAGTTCTTCGAACAAGTCTTCTAGTTTGGTGGCAGTTAAAAATCCGAGATGACCGAGATTCACTGCAAAGAGCGGCACTCCCAGAGCAGCCACGAATCGTGCTGCGGAGAGAAGTGTTCCATCTCCGCCCAGCACGATGACCAGCTCGCAACCTTTTGGAACCTCTTCACGGCTATAAAAGGCCGGAAGGTCGGCATAATGAGCGGTTTGCTCATCACAGCGATATTGAACATCACGTTCATCGAGCCATTTCAACAAGCCACAGACAATTTCGGTCGCACGAGCAATTTTTGGTTTCGCGATAATGCCGACCTTGACAATCTGTTGCATTTCGTCCGTCAGGTTAAAGGATAGGTTAACTTGAGCCAGATAAAGGTGGAAGATTGGGCCCTAAACGCCATTGGGCATGCAGCAAGAATTCACGATTTCCTTCGGCGCCGGTGATGGGACTCTCTGTGAGTGCAGTGGAAAACCCGGCGAGTTCGAGCGCATGGGAGACAATGTCGCAGGCCGATCTATGTGATTCCGGATCGCGGACAATGCCTCCCGGTCCGACCCGTTCGCGTCCGACTTCAAACTGTGGCTTCACCAGAATGACCCAGTCACCTGCAGCTTGAAGAAAAGGCGCAAGAGCTGGGATAAGCAAAGTTACTGAAATAAAGCTCACGTCACAGACCAGAACATCAACCATCTCGCCGATCTGTTCGAAGGAGAGATAACGGGCATTCAAGCGCTCATGCAGTATGACCCGCTGGTCGACGCGCAGCTTCCAGTTGATCTGCCCGGCTCCGGTATCGACAGCGTGCACTCTGAGAGCGCCATTTTGCAGCAGGCAATCGGTGAAGCCGCCTGTAGAGGCACCCACGTCCATGCAGACCCTGCCAGCGACGGAAATGGAGAATTGTGAAAGGGCGGCCTCAAGCTTCACGCCTCCACGACTCACGTATTTCGAAGTCTGCTCTACTTCTATGTGGGCTTGAGCTACCACGGTGTGGCCTGGTTTGTCGGAGCGTTGTCCGTTCACCCGAACCTTACCAGCGAGGATCAGAGCCTGGGCTTTTTCACGTGACGGCACAATCTCACGCCTGACAAGAGCCACGTCCAGGCGCTCTCTCCGGGTGTAACCGGTCGAATTCAGATTGTCTGACCTAGCCATTCGAGTCAGCCGGCCAAATCAGGCCTGACGGTGAACTATGAAATCGGCGATTCGCCGCAGAGGATCAGCCGCAGGGCCGAACATCAGTAGCGCAGTGTGAGCAGCGGCCCGTTCACGCTCAGCCATGTCGCGCGAACGCGCCAGTCCATACACTGCAGGGAAGGTTATTTTCTGCTGAACCTGATCTTTGCCGGCTGTTTTACCCAAGGCCTCAGACGATTGTTCCACATCGAGAACATCGTCAATAATCTGAAAGGCAAGGCCGACGTGCTCGCCATAGGCGGAGAGCGCCTGTAAAGCAGCAGGATCTCCGCCCGCATAAATAGCACCCATCCTGACGCTCGCACGGAGGAGCGCACCTGTCTTTGCGCGATGGATTCCGGTAAGCAACTCTGCCGCCGGTTGCTGGCCCTCACCCTCAAGGTCAAGAACCTGTCCACCGATCATGCCACCTGCCGTGCCGGCAGCTCGGGACAATTCCTCGATCAGGAGTACCTTGCGTTCCGCGCTGATAGTG
>CAXTMN010000034.1:0-34381 GCA_964245395.1 uncultured Bryobacteraceae bacterium | reverse complement strand
CGCAGGCGGCTGAGGACCTCAAACGCGAGCGTCAGGAGCGCATCACCGGCCAGGATCGCCATCGCATCGCCAAATACTTTGTGACAAGTGGGACGCCCTCGCCGAAAATCGTCATTGTCGAGCGCAGGCAGATCGTCGTGAATTAGTGAATAGGTATGAACCAGTTCAAGCGTGGCAGCAGCAAGCGGCACGCCATGAGGTTCCGGCGAAATAGCGCGCGCAGCCGCCATAGCGAGGATCGGACGGATGCGCTTTCCACCGGCAAAGAGGCTGTAGCGCATCGCACGGTGGATTGAGGAAGGTTCAACGTGCTCAGCCGGAACACAGTCGTTTAATACCCGATCAACAAGCGCTACCTGTTCAGAAAAGTAAGCCTGCGATGTCTGAAGATCCGCGGAGGTCATCGGTTCGGGGGCTTGTCGGGAGTAAAAGGGACAGCGACGACTTCCGAACCTTTCTTCATCAGGATCTCGACACGGGTTTCTGCTTCTTCCAACTGCTTCTTGCAGTCAGAACTTAGCTTCATGCCGGTTTCGAAGAGAGCCAAACTTTGCTCTAAGGGCAGATCTCCCTTTTCTAATTCCTTGACAACTCTCTCCAACTCTTCCAGACTCGCTTCAAAGCTAGGCGAGGACGTGGTTCCCTCAGACATCGCTCTATTGTAGCGACGGAGAAATCGTACGGAATCGCGCCTAGAGGCGAACTGCTGAGCTGCCGGCTTTTCCGCAATTGAGAAGCAACAGCCCAACCAAACCTGAAACGACCAGCATGGTCCAAGATGAAGGCTCAGGGATCGCGGCTGACCCGCCGCTCAGATCGAAGATTGCGGTCAGGTTCTCGCCGGGCGTGACCCCAGCCCCACGCCAGCTTACCGTAATTACGTCTCCTGCAAGTGAACTGGAAACGCCTCCGATAAAGCTGTCCGATGTTTTGGCAAGAGTGAGCCCGGTGAAGGCAGCATCGGTAAAGGTCATGACAAATGGGCTATCTGTTCCCGTAAGCTTCGTAAGGTCGCTGATGACTAACTGACTTGCTGAGAAGTCTGCTGAATCGGTGTTCGATGGGAAAACGGCGCCAAACTCGATTGCTGAATTTTGGACAGTAACCGATGTACCTCCCGTGCTGTTTAAATAGCCGGAAGAAGGTACAAAGCCGTTAGCGGGATCGAAGTAATTCGCTGGATTGCCGGAGAAAACAAGAGAACCAGACACGGAAGTCCCCAAAAGGCTTGCATGAAGAGGAAGTGAAGACCAAACAAGGGCGAAAAGGAGTGAGTAGGTTGTGCGGCTCATGAAGGAAAAGTTTGGGGCGGAATAGCTGGGACGAAGATAGGTGTCATAAGTTTACCGTTCCGGCATGAAGATTCCATGTCATTCCGTACCCCTGGTACTGAATAACCCTTCTGAACAACTGATCAAGCCAAATCACTCCGGTGCGTCAGGGAAGATAGCGCGCCAGATTGCCGTCCACTTAGATTCGGGGTCAGTCCGATTGAAGACGAACACATCCTAGCCTGATTCGCGGTACTACTCCCTGTTCATCTCGTAAATAATTTTCCAGCTATAGGTTGCGACGGCCATGTTGTCGACCAGCTGGATCTCGTAATTGAAAAGCACACAGTCGCGGAGTGAGGCCTGCAAGAGAAAGTCCGTGTAGCTTTTCACGCATGCCGTTTTGCCTTTGGCTACGGTCGTAAGATCCGGGCCCTTAATGATGGCTTCGTCAGTGAAGCAGTCGTCGAGAGCCGCCGGTATCTGGTTCGGATCGCCTTTCAACCAGGCTTCACTAATGCGATTCAGTGGAAGCCGAATCTGCTCTTGCGAGGCCTGAACGTGAGCTACTGAAGAGATCACCTGTACTCTCCTTGAACTTAGTCCTGGTGGGTGTGTCAGTGAGCACGATAGCAAAATCGGCCATAACTCGATACAGTAGAGGAATGGCAGTCCCGGCCATTACGCGTCCTTCCCTCTTTGGCTCCGACTAGTTTCTCTCGGCAGCACCCTCCATCTTTGCTAACTAGATTTGTGTTTGGGGTCCAGGTTTATGTTCACGGAACTCTCGATCAGTCATTCTCTACCCGCTTTGAAGACGGCGCTGCCCGGTCCCGAAGCAAAAGCAATTATTGAACGCGATCAGGCTGTATTGTCGCCGTCCTACACGCGGTGCTATCCGCTTGTGGTTAAACGCGGAGAAGGCGCCATTGTCGAAGACGTGGATGGTAACCGCTTTCTAGATTTCAACGCGGGGATCGCGGTTGTGGCTACGGGCCATGCGCATCCACAAGTTGTCCAAGCAATTCAGGAGCAAGCTGCCCGTTTTCTGCACATGTCCGGGACCGATTTCTATTACGAAGGCATGGTGCAATTGGCCGAGAAGCTGGCTGAACTTGCTCCTGGAACTGGTTCGAAGCGGATATACTTTGGAAACTCTGGGGCTGAAGCTATCGAAGCAGCCATAAAGATGGCGCGCTACCACACGGGCCGAGACAAGTTTATTGCGTTCCTGGGCTCCTTCCATGGCCGCACCATGGGTGCTCTCAGCCTGACTGGAAGCAAAGTGGTCCAGCGCCGTGGCTTTCACCCTGGCCTCCCGGTTCAACACATTCCCTATCCAAACTGTTATCGGTGCGCATTTGGGAAGGACCCGTCCAGCTGCGGAGTTGAATGCGTAAAAATCATCGAAGATCGACTGTTTCAGACCATCCTTCCCGCCGAAGAAGTGGCTGCCATTTTCGTAGAAGTCGTTCAAGGGGAGGGTGGCTACCTGGTGCCGCCTGTTAAATTTCACGAGGAGCTCCGGCGTATTGCGGACAATTACGGAATCCTGCTAGTTCACGATGAAGTGCAATCGGGCATGGGTCGTACAGGTCGGATGTTTGCGTCGGAGCACTTCGGCGTCGCACCCGACATCGTCACATTGGCCAAAGGGATCGCGAGCGGTATGCCGTTGTCGGCGACGATTGCCCGGGCAGAGGTTATGAATTGGGGGCCGGGCGCTCATGCTTCAACTTTCGGGGGCAACCCAGTTTCTATCGCTGCTGCGCTTACGACGATCGAATTACTGGAAGAGAGTCTCCTGGCGAACGCGGCCGAGCAAGGAGCGCACATGATGCGGCGGATGCGCAGCTGGCCGCAAAGATTCCGGTTTGTTGGCGATGTGCGCGGTCTGGGGCTCATGATTGGCGTAGAGATGGTTCGCGATCAAGGGACTAAGGAACGCGCGCCCGAACTTCGCGACAGACTGGAAACACTGGCTTTCGAGCATGGTCTCCTGATACTCGGCTGCGGCCCGAACAGCATCAGGCTGTGCCCTCCGCTGATTATTACTCGCGATCAGGCCGACTTTGCGGTCGATACACTAGAGTCGTGTCTGCTGGCTCTGCAACGATAAGCCTGGCTCCCCAAACGGCAAGACCCACGCCAGCGCGCATCAGCGCACTGCCTGTTCTAGATGTCGGCTGCGGCATCAACAAGTATCCCGGCGCAATAGGGTTGGACAGGAACCCTCAAACTCGGGCCGATGTCGTTGCAGACCTGGATCACTACCCTTTTCCATTCGCAGACGGTTCGTTTCGAGAGATTCGCGCCACTCATGTGATTGAGCATGTGAACGACATTATGCGCACGGTCGAGGAGTTTCATCGCTTGCTGACCTGCGGCGGTCGCGCGGTGATTGTGACTCCGCACTACACTGATTTCAGTTCTTTCTGCGACCCTACACATCGCTGGCATCTCAACAGCTTCTCCCTGCGCTACTTTGGCGAAGACAATGGTGGTTACGGTTATTATTCGCCCGCACGATTTCGTGAGATTTCCACCCACGTTCGCTTACTTGCGTTGTGGAGATATCTAGGTTTCGAGCTACTGGTTAACGCCTCACGGCGCTTCCGTCGTTTCTGGGAATACTATCTCTGCTATCTCATCCGAGGCAAGGTGATCGAATGGCAGCTAGAAGCGGTGAAGGGGCCCTCTGGGCCATTTCGCCCAAGCAGTTACTCTGGAAGCTAAGCGATAAGGCGCGCCAGTTTCGGGAACGTCATGCATTGACTCCCGAAGCAGCTCTGGGCAAGCGCGGTGAGGATCTGGCTCATCGCTATCTGCAATCATCCGGTTTGACGGTCATTGCTCGGAACTATCGCCCAGGTAACGGAGAATCGGAAATCGACATCGTTGCCCGCGACAAAGAGATTGTTGTTTTCGTAGAAGTGAAGTCGCGACGAACGGCTGAGTTCGGCAGCCCCGATCGCGCCATCGACGAAGAAAAACGCAAACACATTGTCAGGGCTGCCCGGGCTTATGCAAGCCGCGCCGGACTTGGATGGAACCAGGTGCGCTTCGACACGGTATCCATCGTTTTTAGCCATCCTCCTGCAATCGTTCACCACCAAGACGTCTTCTTTGACGGCCGAGCAATTTAAGTTAGCGCGAGTCTTACTTCTGAGCTGAAGACTTGGTCTTGTCAGGCGTAAAACGCTTCCAGTCCCCAGCGAAGCGCACGTTCATACCGCCGCAATTTTCGTTATCATAGCTGGACAGAGTTGGAGTTCCTTCAATCTCATGCAAAGTAAGATCTACAACACAGCCGTTATCGTGCCCATCGCTTTGCACGAAATGAACATGATTTCCTATTGGAATGGCCTCGGCATTTAGCTGCCCGGAGTGTTCTACAGGCGCGCCATTTACTACCGCACCGTACCAGAAGGCTTTGCCGCTGACCTGCAACGAACCGGGCGCGCTTCCCTTTGTGATCAACAACAAATCGTTGTCAGTACCACTTTGCGCCCGGCCGTGATGCCACCATCCCAGCCATGAAGTAATCAAAACCTTAGGCTCAGCAGGGAGGGACATGAGACGGGTCACTTGCACCCAGCCGGAACTGGAGTTGCCTCCCGTGACACAAGCCCACCCGTCCTTTTCGCGATCCTCGCTAACAATCAAGCCCGGCGGGAGAGAACCTGTCGCGCAAGCTCCCTTTGTTCGCACACCACAAGCAAAGTAATAAGGCGCAGGTTCTGGACCTGTGATCTGGCGCACCGGGGCAGCCGACCGGGCGCCATGGAAAGCGCATGTTTCAGAAGGCGCTGGGCTCTGAGCGCAAACCACTAAAGATGTCGCAATGGTGATCACGAAAACAGAGAAGACTTGGAACCATGCAAAGACAATCATGTAAACCAGAATCACTAGCCAATTTATCTAACGCTGACTTAACCCACCGTCGACAGCCAAAACCTGCCCCGTAATGAAGTTCGGGGCGGTTAGGAAGAAGTAAACGGCTGCCGCGACCTCCTCTGGCTTCCCCGCCCTCCGCACAGGCGAGGCGTCGATCATTTTTTGCACGCGCAAATCCACATCGCCAAAGGGTACAACACCCGGGGCGACCGAGTTCACCGTAATCTGCGGAGCGAATGCTTTCGCAAGAGACTTCGTGAGCATAATCACTCCTGCTTTCGAAGCACAGTAGTGCGCATGCTCCGCCCAGGGCCGAATGCCGCCCAGCGAACTGATGTTCACAATGCGTCCTCCGCCAAGCTCCTGCATTTGTCTGGCACCCTCCTGACAGCAGAAGAAAGTCGCCTTTAAGTTGACGGAATGGATGAAATCCCAATCAGCTTCTTCAATATCCAAGGGTTTCAATCGGGTGAATCGAGCGGCATTATTCACTAGGGCGTTAAGAGGCCCGAAGTCGCTTTTGACCTGGTGAAACAAGCGGCGGATCTCCGGTACCTTCGACAAGTCTGCCTGGAATGTTGGAGCGTTTCCACACTCCCTGGCCACTTCCTCTGCTTCGCGAGAAGAAGAGTTGTAGTGGATGGCGACATCGAAGCCGCGCCGGAAAAGATCAACGGCAATGGCTCGCCCGATGCGCTTTGCTGCGCCCGTGACCAGAACGCGCTGCGGAGCAGCCATATGACCTAGGCCGAAGCAAAAAACTCGGCGATGGCGCCTGTTGTGTGTGCAATATCCGCGGGAGTGTGTTTAGCAGACAGAAATCCAGCTTCGAATTGCGAGGGCGGAAAATAGATACCACGTTCCAGAAGGAAATGGAAGAACTTGCCGAACATCTTCGTGTCGGATCGTTTCGCCTCTTCATAGTTACAAATGCAGCCTTCCCGGAAAAAGAAGGTGAACATAGAGCCGACACGATTCACGGACACGCCGGGATGCACAGCAGCTGTGAGTTCAGCAGAGCGGCAGTCCAGGTCGCTATAAACTTCTGGATGGCTTTCCAGATACTGAAGCATCGCAATGCCGCCACTCACGGCAACCGGATTGCCTGAAAGCGTGCCTGCCTGATAAACCGGCCCGGAAGGAGCGACTCGCTTCATAATGTCGGCCCGGCCCCCGTAGGCTGCAATCGGCAGTCCGCCTCCGATAATCTTGCCCAAAGTAGTCAGGTCGGGTCTGATTCCGTAGAGTTGCTGTGCGCCACCGCGACCCAATCGAAAGCCTGTCATCACTTCGTCAAAGATGAGCAGACTTCCAAATCGTTCGGTAATCTGACGCAAGCCTTCGAGAAATCCAGGTCGGGGTGGGACGCAGCCCATATTGCCTGCTACAGGCTCGACGATAACGGAAGCAACACGATCTCCGTGCTCCCGGAAAGCCGACTCAACGCGATCGAGATCGTTGAAGGGCAAAGCAATCGTGGTTTCGGAGAACGCCCTTGGAACGCCAGCCGTATCCGGCAAACTCAAAGTGGCCAACCCCGAGCCAGCCTTCACGAGTAACGAATCGACATGCCCGTGATAGCATCCTTCGAACTTCATGGTCAGCTCGCGGCCGGTAAATCCCCTCGCTAACCGCACAGCGCTCATGCAAGCTTCGGTTCCGGAGTTTACCAACCGAACCATTTCCACCGAAGGCACGGCGTCGATGATGAGTTCTGCCAATTCAACTTCGCGTCCGGTTGGGGCTCCAAAGCTGGTTCCCAGTTCAAGGACGCTCAGGATGGCGTCGATGACCGGCTTAGGTCGATGGCCAAGAAGAAGCGGTCCCCATGAACAGATGAAATCGATGTACTCGTTACCGTCTACGTCGAAGACATGCGAGCCATCACCCCGGGCCATGAAGCGAGGAGTACCTCCAACACCGCGGAACGCACGCACCGGCGAGTTCACCCCGCCCGGTATGGATTGCTGGGCCCTGGCAAATAATGCTTCTGACTGTACAGTTTTCATACCCGGGTTTGACCGAGAATCAACTTGCGAAAGAGGAAGCTCATTAAAATTTCGTGCAGAGTGGAGTTCACATTGCGAAGGAGACGATTTTTCAACTCCAGATAGGGCTGGGTGCCGGCAAACAGGTCCTGCACAATCTCACAAAAGCGCGGACTGCGCTTCATGAAGTCGATCATTCGGCTGGGAACGGCTCCAAAGCAGATTGCACCGCAGAACAATCGTTTGGCAAGACCGGCCCCGTACGTAAGGTCGAGACCGAAATCACGTGAAATCAACTGACGGTAGTACTCAGCGTGGCGGTCAGGTCCTTGTTCGCTCAGGAGCACCTGGCTGGCCAGATCGCCCGACCGCACGGCGTAATAAAGACCTTCTCCCGTAATCGGGTCAACAAGTCCACCAGCATCACCAACCGCGACCCACCCCTCACCTGCAAGTCGATTGTTGCGCCAGCCACGCAATTCCAGGGCAGGTAACATGTGACCGTAGAACTTTGCATCTTGACGGGAGATGCCTTTCTCGTCCATGTATCGCTCCAGGCGCACGCGGAGGCATTGGGCAGACTCGCCTTTGCCGCAAATGCCTACCGAGAGATGATTGGCGCGTGGAAATACCCAGATGTACCCTTCCAGCTTAGGGAGAAACTGAATATCGATGTGAGCTTGATCCGCCGGGACCCAATAGCCCAATGCGTACATGGTGTCTTGAGCCGTGTACTGTGTGCCCACGTCACGAAGCGGGTTGCGCGCACCGGTCGCGATGACGCAGTAATCTGCATCAAATCTACCTGACCGCGTGCGAATCTGCCAGCCCGAGGAATTTCGATCCAGCCCGAGGACGCGCGTTTTCTCAATTTCCACACCTGAAGATGCCGCTCGGCGTAACAGCATTCCATTCAAGTCCATGCGTGAATAGATAACCAAGGGTTGAGTGAGCGCCATTGTGAACGCGCCGGATTTAGGAGCAGCCAACGTGGTATCGGTAACGAGCTTTTTAGGGGTGTCGTTCTCGATCAGGTAGGGATATTGCGAGTAGGCCTTGTACGTGATGCCGCCGCCACACGGCTTTTCCCACGCCAATTTTTCATCGAAGATGACCGTGCGCAGACCAGCACGGGCTAGCCTTTCGGCGGCTGTTGCACCTGCTGGCCCGCCACCCAGCACGGCGACAGTTTTCATCGGGTCGGCCCACCAGCAGGTCCGGCCATTTGGCCTCCAACGGATGGATGACCGTCCGGCAGCGATCCTGCGGCCCCCGAAGCATGTCCCGGGATGCTGTGTCCTTGCGCATCCCCAACGTTTACAACCACCCACTTGCCGCCACGGTCTTCCAACGTGTACTTCATAACCATTCCGCTTTTCACGTCCGTTTCGCCCTTTGGATGAAAAGCGACTGTAGCGTAGGCCAAATTCTTGTTAAACGACAAGTTGGTCGTGGAGACGTCCAGTGCTTTCAGGTCAAGTCCCGAACGAGTCTGAAGACGGTTTAGTATGGCTGCCTGGATTTTTTCTTTGCTCCTGTCGCCGTTCGTGCATCCTGTAAACAGAAGGAGAAGCGGCAGGCATCCCAGACTTAAGTGTCGAAACACCACTCGATTATAACTAGGAAGGCTGGACTAGCCGCCTTTTGTCGCATGACTGTTCAGCTCACCTCCGTTTTCCTGCTGTGTGGACTCCTGAGAGGCGAGGTACTGCCGGTAGGCACTGAACTGGACGTGCGCTTGACCTCTGAGGTGAGCAGCGACAAGGCTTCCGGGCAGTCTGTAGCAGCCGTAATCACGGCGCCTGTCTATCTGAACGGAGCGCCGGTACTTGCGGCCGGAGTTCGCCTTAAAGGCAACACCGCCGACGCACATCCCTTTCAGGCTGCGGCTCCTTCTGAAGCCTCGTCTGAACGACCTGCCACTCTGAGGATTCAGTTCACCCAGATAATGGATCAATTTGGGAACTCCCATGCCCTCTACTGCATTCTCGCGAGTGTCGATAACGCTCGAGAATCTGTCGACGCCTCCGGTCTGATAAGAGGTATCTCAAGCTCCGACGCCCTGGAATCCCAAATCGACCGAGGCCTCAGTAAGCTTCAGGCACGCTTTGAGCAATTTGCTCAAATCCTGGATAGCGTCAAAGCAGCTTTGGTGAAGAACGTCGATCCGTCCATTGATTTCCACTCAGGGGTCGATCTGACGTTGAGGCTCGCCCGATCGCTTGAGTGGACGGACTCTGCAACGGGCGATCCTCCTCGAGCCATCACGCCACAAGAGGCTTTGGCTAAACTGGTTAACTCGCAGCCGCTTCGAACTGCTGCCCAGAGCGTAGCTGTCGCTTCCGATTTCACAAATTTGATGTTCATCGGATCCACAGATCAGGTGAAAGAAGCCTTTCACGACGCTGGCTGGTTCCCCGCCGAGGCTCTTAACCGCTCGTCAAGAATGGAAACGGCACGCGCCATCATCGAAGACCGAGGTTATGACGAAGCGCCTATGTCTGTCCTATTTCTCGACGGAAGACCGCCCGACCTTACCTTTCAAAAGCAAACCGACACCTTTGCAATGCGGCACCATATCCGCATCTGGCAACGTCCCGAAACGTTCAGCGGTAAGCCTGTTTGGATAGCCGCCGGTACCCATGACACCAGCATCTCGTTTTCTTCAGTCAGCCGATCATTTACGCACAAAATCGATTCGAACATTGACCTTGAACGCTCTAAGGTCGTCAAGGATCTGGTCTTTACCGGGCACGTTCAGGCTATAGCGTTGGTTCAACGAAGCGGTATTTCTGAAGGCGCCACCAATGCAACCGGGGACTCCCTTGTAACTGACGGTAAGATGGCGATTTTAGCATTCTGAAAAGAACAGTAGAGTCGCGCATCCTTATGCAGGTGGAATCGAAATCTTCAAGCTTCTCATCACTTTTAAAGAGTGATACTCGATACAAGTATCTGGATACGTTCATCACTTTGTTTGTTGTGGTTCTTTTGATCTCGAACATTGTGGCCGCCAAGTTTTTCGCGATCGGAAGCCTTCGCGTCAGTGATGCACAGATCCTCTTCCCGATCACCTATATCTTTGGCGACGTCTTCACCGAGGTTTACGGATACGGTGCATCGCGTCGTGCCATATGGTACGGCTTCTTTGGCTCATTTGTATTAGTGGTGTTGACTTATCTTGCAGTGGTTATTCCGCCTGCGCCCGAGTATAGAGATCAAGCTGCTTTCGAGGCAGTCTTTAAGCCCGTCGGTCGCATTGTGGTTGCTTCTCTTCTGGCTTACTGGTGCGGTGAATTTGCGAATTCATTCACGCTTGCCAAGCTAAAGCTGCTTACCAGGGGCAAGTATCTGTGGGTCCGCACCATTGGTTCGACTGTTGTCGGCCAGGCTGTCGACACTAGCATAGTCATGTTCGCGGCCTTTTATGGAACAAGACCGCTCGGCGTCATTTGGAAGCTGATCATATCCGGGTACATCATTAAAGTCACGTACGAAACTTTGATGACACCCTTTACTTACGCCGTCGTGAACTTTCTTAAACGCGCTGAGAACGCCGATCACTTCGATTACGAAACCAACTTTAATCCTTTTGTCACAACCGAGTAGTCAACCCAGGTCAGCAGGCGGCCGGAGTAACTTAACGGGAAGAGAGATCGTTTTACCATCGCGAAGAATCGTCAGAGTAATTACTTGGCCAACTCTTTTTTGTGAAATGGCACGCACCAGCGCATCTTCTCGCCCTGCTGCTTGACCATTTACCGACAAAATGAGATCGCCTCCAATGCCTAGCTCAACATTGCCGATGGCCACAACTTGGCGCGCGCCGCGCACCCCGGCTTCATCTTCAGATGACCCCCGGACTACGTTTTGCACCAGCAGGCCACCACGCCGAGGCAGTCCGAGAGCCTCGGCTAAGTCACCCGCCACATATTCGGTAGTCACTCCGATTTTTGGTCGTTCGGTAACACGCCCTGCCTGGTAATCGGCAAGTAACGCTTTCGCACGATCGATCGGCAATGCAAAACCGATACCCATATTCGTCTGCCCCAATATTGCCGTGTTGATACCCACAACGCTGCCGCTGGAATCCAGAAGGGGTCCGCCACTATTGCCACCATTGATGGCGGCGTCCGTTTGAACCATGCCCTCGAGTCGTTGCTGATTTTCCCCTTCGATTGCTCTGCCGATTGAACTCACAACACCAACCGTCAAGGTTCCCTCCAGTCCGAACGGGTTGCCGATTGCAAGCACCTTCTGTCCAACCTGCAAATGCTCCGAATCGCCAAGTCGTAGAAAGTCCACTTTTCGCTTCGGAGTGATTTTGATGAGGGCCAAATCGTCCGAACGATCCGTATCTAGAGCCGTTGCGTAGTATTGAGTCTGATCAGACAACGTTACCTGAATCCGGCTACTTCCCGAGATGACGTGGAAGTTTGTCAGGATGAAGCCGCTTTCGTTAATCAGAAAGCCTGAACCTAGACTTTGTGATGCAACGGGCTGGTAAAAGAAATCGCGTCGTACCGCTGTGCTGGTGATGTAAACGGTCGCGAGCTTCGCCGTCTTGTAAATGTCGATGTTGTTCTGCTCATCCGGGGTCAATCCGGCGCCTCGAACAGTGCCCGGATCGGACCACTTCAATGCAGTAAGGAAGAGTGGCTTGGCCACACCACGAATGCTCCAGCTCGCGCGTGCAGTTAACCACAGAAATCCAAGAGTCAGAACGGAGGAGAGGAGAGCAACGCGAACTCTCATCTTGGTGGACCGACGATTGCGCGCAACTCACGGTGGAGTTGCCGGATTCTTCGAATCGTGTCTTGCTTGTCTTCACTTGTATCTACAAGATAATCAGCGAATATCATCTTCTCTGAAAGTGGCATCTGCTTAGCCAATCGCGCACGCACCTGCTCCCGGTTTAGCCCATCGCGTTCCATTCCTCGAGCAATCTGCGTTTCTTCGTCACAAGCAGTCACGATAAGCCGGTCAAAGGAGCGGTAACGTCCGGTTTCTATCAGAATAGCGGCCTCGATCACGGCGATCCCGGCCGGCTCTCGGGAAGCAAACGCTTTCAGCAACTCTTCCTCACGATCGAATACCGCTGGATGCACGATTGCTTCCAGCTTCTTTAGTAGCTCCGGCGAAGCAAAAACGACTGAGCCGAGCCTCTTTCGATTAATCGTGCCATCTGGAAAAATGATCTCGGAGCCGAAGGCTTCCAGCACCGGCGCGTACGCAGCCGCGCCGGGCTCCAGTACTTCATGCCCCAGGGTGTCAGCATAGATGACATAGCACCCCTGCTTCTCAAGTTCTGCAGCGACAAAAGATTTGCCGCTTGCGTATCCGCCGGTTAGACCGACCTTCATCATTTGATCTGATGATCAGCCCAAATGCTCCCGTCAGCCAAGCCAACTGTGTTCGCCATGAGCATGGCGATGGTTAAGGGGCCAACTCCGCCTGGCACTGGCGTGTAAGCAGAGGAAAGCTCTCGCATGGCAGTTGGGTCCACATCGCCCACCAATACACTTCCGTTTTTCAGGTAGGCGGCGATCCGCGCTGGATCGTCTTTGAACAGATGCTTAACATTTGCTTCATCGGTAAGCCGGTTCATTCCCACGTCGATTACCACAGCCCCTGGTTTGATATACTCTCGCGTGATTATGGCGGGCCGCCCGATTGCAGCAACCAGGATGTCCGCCGTCCGGCACTCTTCAGCTAAGTTCGGGGTCCATGAATGACAGATCGTGACCGTAGCATTCTGGTGAAGCAGCATCAAGGCCATAGGCTTTCCGACGATGTCGCTTCGCCCGACGACAACGGCCTTCTTTCCTGCAATCGGGATCCGATACCTTTTCAGCATCTCCAGAATACCGGCCGGTGTGCACGCGCGCGGTGCGGGCCTATTTTGAACCAGGCAACCAAGAGCAAGAGCGCCGAATCCGTCGACGTCACGGGCCGGATCCACTGCGTACCGGATAACCTCTCCGGTATTCAGGTGCTCCGGTAGTGGCATCTGAACCAGGATTCCGTCAATGGTCCGATCGTCTGTAAGTGGTTTCAGGAGAGTATAGAAATCGGTAACAGAAATATTTTCAGGTGCGGTAATCTCCACGCTCCGGATTCCAACGTCGTGGCAGGCTTTAATCTTATTTCGAACGTAAATGTGAGACGCCGGATTATTTCCTACCAGGACAACCGCGAGTGCCGGAGGTCGTTTGCTGGCCGTCAATGACTCGATTCGAGGCCTGAGTTCGGCAAGTATCTCGTCTCTGATTCTCTTTCCGTCGAGTACAAACCCGCTCATGCACTCGTGAGAATAGCAGAGCTCCTGCGCTTATCAACCAGCTTCGTAGCGAGCACCATTCGTCTTACTGCCTCGAGAGCGCATGGCTCCCAGACAGCAGCAAAAGGTACTGGAGACCCCCCGTTTGGATCACGATAGAATACGCGGTCTCCCCACGTGCGGCGGCCCTCAAAGTTCTCCGGATAATCGCGTAGAACATCCACTACCGACTGCACAATTCTTTGTACGTGTCCGTGACGATACTGAGGCAGGAAGACTACGTGGCTGAACCGCCCAAAACGAACTTCGTGAATGAACTCGATCAACGTTGAAGCCCTGGTGAGGTTTATCAACGCGTTCGGCTCCAGTCCGTGCCGATCGCCACCAGCGACCGCAGCTAGATTGCGATGATCGGCGATCGCCCGGACGCGCTTATTCTCCTTAAGAGTTCGCAGCCCGTTCAGTTCAAGCGCGTGCAGGTAGCGTCCGTGCTCATCGAGAAGTGTCCGGAGCGCACTTTCGTGATTTGCTTGACCGATATGCTTCTCGTCCCAAAGCGGATGATTTAAGACAACGAGAACATCAGAATCATCATTTATTTGTCTTAACAAAAACTGGAGGCGTTCCGGATCAGGCTTTGCTGTGAAGCCGATCATCTCGTCTTGGAATATCTGAGCCATGGCTGGCTTAAGATTGTGAAGCCCCAAGTGGAAAAAGGTTTGCTTGTACGGAACCGTCCACTCTGTCGAAATTGGAGCAGTCCGAAACTGCTCGAGGATGCCAAGCAAAGCGCCCGCTCGAATATCATCATGATCAGTCAACGAGACCAGTGCGGGCAAATGAAACAGGTCTTCAATCTGTTTCTGCTCCAATCGATAAGCCTGTCGAGGTGTTAACGGAGGCGTCCAGTAACCGTGTCGAAATACGTAAGGAGTTTCGCAGGCCCCAGCGGGTAGCACGGAGTCGCCCCACTTACTGAGCCTAGCCGTCCACGCTACCCAGTCCGGGATTACATCAAAGCTCTCCTCCGAGTACATCGTATGGCTGTGAAGCGACACACCAGAGCGCACCATCCTTGAAATAGAAGAGTCTTCCCAGAAAAACTGAACCCGCGTCGTGGCTGTAACAGACATGGAGTTTCAACCCCTGGTCTCACTGTCCGTCACTTTCGTTTCTAAAACATGTGGACGACGTGAATGTATTGTGAAACATTACGGGGCATGCATGTTTCCATTGCGCCCGGACGTGGACATCTCTCACCGTTTCGGAAGGTGACTGTTTGATTCGGAGTTAGAAGCGAATCCAGGAGTTAAGCAATACTGCACTCCAGCATGGACCGCGGAGGCTGAGAAGTTCAGGAAGTCAGGATCGAGGGTTGAGAATCGAGCGAGCCGATGGATCAAAAAACCCACCACCTCACTCGCCCAGACGAATGTTCTACAGCTAGATCAGCGGTTCGCTTTTGCGGCTCAGATCCTCTGAAAGAATGATCGCCTCTGCAAGTTCACGCATAGGACGACGCAAACGGCGGCTCTCGTTACGAAGGCGCAAATAGGACTCTTCTTCGGTTAGGCTGTGACGATGCTGCAAGATACCCTTCGCGCGTTCGACAATCTTGCGGGTTTCGAGCTGGCGCCGCATTTCCGCCGTCTCTTCCTGCAAGCGAGCGTTTTCCTCTTCAAGTAACGACTTCGAGATCGCGCCTCCCATTTGCTCACCTACAAACGTTAGAAGGGAAACCTCATCCGTACTGTGGAAGTGAGGTTCGCGATGGTGGACGTTGATCACGCCGATTACCTCGCCCTTATTAAGCAGAGGGACAGATAGGAACGCCTCGTAAGTATCTTCCACCAGAGCCTGAAAGCGCTTGAACCGTCGATCTGAGGATGCGGTCTCAGGCAGTGCCACTACAGAGTGGTGTTCAACCACCCAACCGGTTATACCTTCGCCCACTTTCAAACGAATATTCCCAAGATCCACTTGATGAGGAACCTGAGAGGCACGCAGGACTATCTCACTTGTCTCACGTTCAATCAGATACACGAGGCACGCGTCACATTCTGTGACCTGGACCGTTAGACCGACGATTTCACCAAGCATTTCATCGAGTGAAACCTCTGAGCTGACAATGTTGCTGATTCTATGAAGGAGCGCGACTTGGGAAGCCGGCGGCTCTATGACCCTTACTGCTGTCGCCATACCAGACTGTAGAACGATCCGGCGCTTCCCTGCAATCGAAATTATTGATCAGACAGATTGTGAGCTAAATTCCGCTGCTTTACCGTTCTAAATGCGAACTAATTCTTCCTGCTGTTCTCCGGTCACCCAGGCGCTGTGTTCGCTAACGTACACGTTCACCTCCGATCGGACCCCGAATTCAGGTAAGTAAATACCCGGCTCAATCGAAAAACAGGTCCCGCTGAGGACTTGGCGCTCGTCGTGCGACTCTAAATTGTCCATATTCGCACCGGTTCCGTGGACCTCGGTGCCAATGCTATGGCCGGTCCTATGGAAGAAAAACTCTCCGTATCCTAGCTCGGTAATCAAATCCCTGGCCGCGTCGTCCACCTGCCAACCCTGTATAGGTTCTGAACGAGCGACTCTGGAAACGACGAACTCCGAAGCTCTTTTGCGTGCGTCTCGCACAATCTCAAACACAGCTTGAATCTGCTGCGGTATTATGTGGCCGCAATAGCCTGTCCAGGTGATGTCATAGTAGACCGCGTCCGGTTGGTCAAGCTTGGCCCACATGTCGATAAGGACCAAGTCGCCTTTGCGAATCTTGGATGCTCTGTCCCGGTGCGGTTCATAGTGAGGATCTGACGCGTTTGCATTTGCTGCGACTATTGGACCGTGAGTTGCGATCAGGCCAAGCTCCCGGAATTTGCACACTACGAATTGCTGCACCTCGTACTCGTCCACTGGCGTTGATGAGCTCAGCCGCGCGCCGATTAGATCGAAGGCTTCGCGCCGGATTTGATCCACCAGTTTTCCCGCCTGAAGGTGAGTGCCCAACTGGTTATCTGTCCAGCGCGCCTCAAACTGCTGAACCAAATTCGCCGAACTTGTCACTTCAATTCCAAAGCTTCTAATTTGCTCGAGCGTTCCTGCATCTACAAGCGAGATGTAGGGAATTGCGCAATTCGGCGAGTACTGCATCGCAATCTTTGAAAAGCCGTCGAGCAATGCACGAAGCTTATTTTTTTGGTCTATCCAACTGGAGTACTCCGATTTGATCCCAGAGAGTGTATCGAGCGTTCGGCTCTCAATCCGGTGGACGAGCTTTCGGGGCTCTCCAAAGGCAGGTATGAGATAGTACCAGCGCCTGCTAGCTCCGAGCTCATCGGGTAGTTCTAAGATCCTGTAAGCCAAAGGATCACGCCGGTGGTGATCGAAAAACAGCCAGCCGCCGAGTTCCCGCTGCCGTAGTTCATCTTGAATCTTGTCGATTATCATTTAGGGCTCTATGCGCTCTGTAATCTATTGAGTTGGGCAGCAGGCCGCGGAATCAAGACTGATTAAGCGTCAAGCTGCTGACAAAGCTGGACACCCCGGACCACGGCAGGCTGATTTGTTAGAACAATGGACCGCGAAGCTAATTGGTTCTACGAAACGGTAACCAACCTCCGTTAGCCGCTCACTACATCTGCCACGAAAGACTCCTGGTACATGGCTCGATCCGTCGCCTACTTAGAATAGCGTAGGGAAGGGCTCCTCGACATCCCCAGAGAGTCAACGCAAAAGCATAGATCCGCTCGCATCCGCGAGGACGATGGACCAGCCTTGGACCTGCTCACGGCTTCAGAGCCGAATCGTTAAAGTTAAATCCCGCCCTGGACTTGGTTGCCCGGTGAAACTTTGGTCTACCTGCAAGCTGATATTAATTGAAAGCGTTGCACCTTCCATCAAAGCTGGGAGATTAGCCCCAGAGAGCGGACCAGTTTGTGGACTCGATAGACCGTAGGAAGTTGTCATCGTGGGACTAATCTGCAGGTTGCAATACTCCGAACCATTCTGCAAAACATCGATAATGACGGTATATCCAGCGGCAGCCTGCCCCAAAGTCGCAAAAACGTCCCGCACGGCGTGCGAAGTCTCCACAATAAGCGGTGGTGCAGCATTCTCCTGGGTAGCCACGACTCCACTCACTTGCATCGAAAACTGCCCGCCGGATAGGGTCCGCAGTCCTCCATTAGGATTGCCCGTGTAACACTGCTGCTGAGAGAGCCCATCTCCAAACGCATTCGTGACAAAGAATGTGGCTGCCGCAATTCGAACGTCAGGCAAGCTTATTGTATGCATGAAATTTGCGGACGCCCTGGTTTCGAAGAAGCCCGGCGCGAACGGCACGATGAACGTCGAAGATGTAAGTTGAAGGACTTTGGTGCTTACAGAGTGGCTGGTAATCAGCGATCCCAATTGCGCCCGATTTACTGAATAAGTATTTTGTGCGGAGTTGTAGCTAGCGACCTCTAAGAGCTCGTCGTCTACCTGGATGATGGTTCCGGCTTTGAGTTGATCAGTTCCGTTTGCACTGGAGACTTGAAGAGTACCGCTGCTTGAGTCTTGGCCGTTCGCACTCATTGCTGCAGACAGCGAATACGTTGTTACAGGACCTAATTCGCTCCAGTAGAAGATCTCGAGAGTGCCACTTCCAATCGATGCGGCGTTGCTCAAATCAGTGAACCCGACCTGATACAAGGTAAGGTACCCACCCGGCACAGAAATCGCCGAAGTCGGCTGTGGAGCCGAACCAACAGCCGAAACACCTAAGGAGAAATCTGGCGACGCCGGCAACCCAGCGTCGGGTGAACTCTGCCCTAGAGCCCACCTGGTCAAAGGGCAGAGATCGGCTGACCCCTCCAGATTGTTTACATTTGCTGCCCTACCCGAAATCTGGATCACTGATCCGGCTCGGTAAGGTACCTCAAATTGTAACGGGCTTGTAGCGGAAACAGCCGCAAGCTTCCAGGCGCCTTCCGCTATCACGTAAGTGCTGCTCGTATCCGGCATCACTGACCAGTTCGGGCTGATCGTGAGAGTAGTCTGGTCACTACTGGTGATAAGTCGCTCCTGGCCACGTCCTGGTCCATCTATGATTCGCGCAACGTACCCTTTTCCTGCGTAAGCCCCCGGGTCCGCCCCCATATCCGCATTCGATATGCTACTCGGAGATACGCTGGTTGCTTGAAAGGGTCCGGCGAACTCGGTGCGGCAGTAAAAGTTTGCGTGATCAAAGCTCGGGTCCGCGGGACCAATTGGAAGGTAACTGGCTCCAGAATCCGTGTAGGTCGGATTACTTGAGTTAATCTTGATTCCGCTCGCAATCCGGTAGAGAAGCTGGGGATTAGCTCCCCGGTATACGTTGAAGGTTGCTGCAGTAGTAGGAAAGCTAAGCCCAGTAAGAATCACGGAATTTGTGTTGCTGTCGCCAGGGATAGTAGCGGGTACCGTAAAGGAAAGGGTACCCTCATTACCAGCACTGTCGACGGCACTCACTCCGTAGTAGAGGGTCTGACCTCCTGCCAGACTTCCAGTCGTATGATCAAAACCTGGAGAAAAGTTCAGTAAAGGTAGACTGGGTGAATTAGAGCTCGGTCTTGTGGGCTGCGAGAAGCCGATCGTGAGGGTGTCGGTAGCACTCCCATCTTTCTGTGCTTGGATCAATTCACTAACGGCAAAATCGAAAGTATAAAGGCTTCCTGCCGAGTGGTTTTGAGCAGTTACTCCGATCAAAGGTCGGGGCGTGTTAGTTTGGCTCCCTGGCTGTCGTCCCGCTCCACCCAGTACGCTCGGGCTGTCGCTATACCAGTCATCATCATGACTTTGGGCGAGAACGGTTACTAACTGGTAATTCATTGAGGGCGACAATTTGGAAACTCGGAATACCCGTCTGGAAAAGCCTTCTTTAAGGTAAGTAAGCGCAATCAGATCCCCTGGGCGGACTTTCAGCGCCCGGAAGCTAGTTAAGAATTCAACGAAAAGATTTCCTTTGGTTGACTTATCGATTTGCCGCAGCAGAACTCTGGTTGCTTGATTGAGATTGGCTATTCCCAGCGCAGTTGATTGGCTACTGACCTCGTATCCGATGAGCGCAGAATCGACCGAGTCGACCAGCGACAAGCTATCCTGCTGGTATTCGTTACTTTCGTCCTGAAACTCTACACTCAGCCGGTTTGATGTTTCTGCAATCATGCGGGAAGTCAGTTTCACCGTTGACGAACCATTCTGGTTTCTCACGATTCCGGAATATGGAGCGGAGCTGTCGCTAAACTCATACGCTGGCCATCCGCCATTTAGCGGTTCGGTGCTGTTGCTGCCGTCTGGAAGGGCGGGCTGCTGGCTTGCAATTGTTGTCTCAGGCACAAGCTCGAGCAGACCGGTTGCTCCATATCTCAGCATCAGACTGGAAGCGACGCGGATTCCGCGGATGACCGCTGCCGCACTCTGGCGTCTAGTCAAGATCAAGTTGCACTTATAGCGCGGCACTTGCAATGAGTTCCCGTTTAGGTCGGTCGTTTGGATCAGAGTCTGACAAAACTGCGCGGAAGATACGAATGTTGTCAGATCAAGATCAGTGGTCGACCACCCGCAGCGTTGAAGAATGTCTAGAATTACCCAAGCGGGATTGTCGCTCCACCCGTTGTCCCGAACGCCTTCCGAACTGTAAGAGTCAATTTGCGTGCCTTGCAGTAAGACCTCTACGTTCGCAGCCGATTTTCCGCTGCTTATCCGGTTTGGAACCACAATCGAGGCCACAGCGATGCTGCCGTAAGGATCGCCTGCCGGATTACCGTTTCCATCTTCAAAATCGAGATTGAAAGATCCGGACCGACCTCCAGTTGTAAATACTGAGTACCAACCGGTCGTAGTTACGTCGGCCTGACCCGCTGCCTCCGGGATCTCTATATCGTTCACGACGATCTTCAATACACCCTGGATCACCCCCATCCCAAGAATGACTTCCATGTGGGTCAAATTGCCGTCGTTCCGGGCAAAGATCACGGGCGCCTTTAACCATCCGGTTCCGTAGACGATTGGAACTGGATCGTTGTACTTGGCCAAATTGGTAATGAGTGGCGAAACATGGGAACTTTTATCTCCGGAGGTACGCACCATAACAGCGGATGGAACGAACTCAAAAGCCCCGAATCGAGCATTTTTGTTGCCAGAATGATCTATATTGAACATCCCGCGTTCGACGCATTGCGTACGCGATTTGTCACACGAGGCGAAGGGCTGCCCACCTGTCAAATTTCCTACACCACCGGCCACATCAGCTGAATAACCACAACGGAAATAAGCGGAGAATTGACCCTTGAATCCCCCGTCCTTTGCCTCTATGCGTTGATCAGACGAAGACGGGAAGTTCCACGGACAGGAGCGCTGTATTCTAACCTCTGGTATCGGAATACGCTGGAGGCTGAGCTTGTTCTGAAAGCTTAGGCTTAGGGCATCTTCAGTAACCTCATCCGGATCACCCGCGATGCCACGGAACAGAACTGTGCTTTCGGTCGTAATCGTTTGTGTAGACAAATCGGCGAATGCGAAGTAGACAGTTAGCTGCGTTCCCTTAAATCCGACTGCGTTATTAATTTCCGACAGATAAGAATCAGCATTTGCGAGCGTTAATGCCAGGTGTGAGATCCCGTCCATTGCATCGTCGGCCGAGAGCCTCAGTTCGAATAAATTATGCTTCAGCACCCGCGCCGAGTAGGTTTGGCCGGCAAACATAATGGCATGAGTGCTCCAGCACTCTACATCGCCTGAAGGCAGAACACATTGAAACAATACAAGTGGTGAATCGCTTTCAGCGAGCTGCTTAACCTGGTTAATTGTTGCCATAATGTGTCTGTCCTAAAGAGCAGTATCGATACTCACTATCGTTGAAAATAATCCCGGTCCCTCGGCGGTTAGAGCCAGTTCGTTTGCCGCCCAGTGTGCGTTCGGGAACACGCATCCCGCTTGTAAAGTAACCACATACTGCGAGGGCGCCGGCTGAGCTTCAAGCTGCGGTCCAAAGACCTGCACTTGCTGTCCCGCAGCTAGTCCTATGGCCACGGAGAATTGCGTCCCAGAGTCTTGGATCGCGCCATTCGAAACTATTCTTCGCCATCCCGGACCGACAGCAAGCAAATCGCTCGCCTGAACCGATAATCCGCGCCTCACCAGGCTCAGTTGGCTCACCTGCGTGCTGGTTGCGTAGAGCGAAAAGCAGTATTCGTAGTTCGCCGGCACAACGAGCGTCTGAGTCACTTCTTGATAAGCCTGCCCTTTGTTTGTGAGCAAAAATCCTGCCGTACCGCCTTCAGGATCCGCAATGCCTGCCGTTACTTCAATCAAACCGGAAATCTGCCAAGCTGGTTGCGTCAGGTCAGCTGAACAGGTCAACATGTTGCCGGTCGGGTCAATGAACGTGAAGGCCCGGAAAGGTCCACTCGCTGCATTAAATAGGCCCTGCAAGGCTCCTGCTTCAGACTCCGAAAGCCCGGCGTAGGCTAGCTGCCACAATAAACGTTGCGCATTCGGATCGGGAGAGACTACCGTTGAGCCATCTGGCAGGATATTCATGATCGATCTAGTCGCATGCACTCTACGGATTGGATACTGCGCCAATGACCCGCTGGTTAGTTGGGGGAAGAATAAGTTACCCATTGGTTTCCATCACCCACAAGGACGCCGAACATAAATCAGCCGCTAAGTACTCAGTCGTTAATTCGGAAGAGGCAAATCGGCAGTTAGGCACGTTAACCGAGCTAATAGGATCTGGGAAATCAAATGCAGAGTAATCACCTTGCTGCCCAGCAAAGAACGCTTGTAGCTGACTTACTTCGTACTCACTCAGGAGGCTCAGCTTAATTTGCCACTGCCGAAGCGCTCGTCCTTGATTCAGGAATCTTTGATCCGACCCATCTATGAACCGAATTACTCCTACAACCTGGCCGATTGAAATGCCGGTGGGGTACTGTGTTACTGCTCCCGAACTGAGAGCCGGAAAGGTAGCCATCTATATCTCCGAAATCACGTCGTTAAGTGTGCTTGAGGTCAATAGGGCGGTTTTCACGGCCTGAGCAATCTCGCCACTCTGATACTGCTGGGATTGCCCTTGGCCTCCTCCCGTTTGAGCGGTCGCATTCTTACTGCCAGATCCGCTCTGCGAAGTCCCGTTTTCCACCACATTGCCGCCGTAAACGGAGCTCCCGGAAGAGCTGACGTAAGCCGTCTGCTCCTGTGCGGAAGGTAGCTGAAAACGCACAAGCGGGGGCGGAGTGCTTTTTCCGCCGCTCCCGAAAAGGTGAAAGAGCGATGAAACTATCGAGCCGATTCCGCCGAGGTTGCCTAATCCGTTTTGCAGTAAGCCCCCGACTCCTCCAGAAGCGCTCTGTCCGAGCACATTCTGCAGCAAGCCCGAAGAAGAGGAAGAGCTCGTGCCAGAATTCTGAGCGCCGGAACTCGAAGGAGCCCCAAACTGTATAGCTCTTGAGTGATCGTTAGCCGAAAGTGGCAAAATATGCATTCCCTCCGAAGAGGCCGCCATGCTACCGGCACTAGATCCCCTGCTCGCCTTTGCTGGATGCACGAGGCTTTCGAGCGATAATCCACCCTGGCGATTGCTCGACACATGCTGAATTAATTGAAAAACGTTTTTTCTAGACTTGGCCACGACGAGCCTCCATTTGACATTGCTGCTCCAGAACGAGCATTGCGTCAGCGGTCTTTGCTTCGATCATCCACGGCGCCCCTCCGCCGAATTTCTTCCAGAGCTGAAATTCGTCTAAGTACTGTAAGCTACTTGCAGTAATAATTGATTTAGGACAGCTATAGGAAACAACGCCCTCCCTGGCCCAAACGATTTTTTTCTTAGCTGTATTCGCTTGGGCTGTCCATGCGCAATTTCGAATTTGCACCAAGCCGCTCGATCGGCAACTGTCGCAATTCCACGCGGCCGGTAACGAAAATTGGAAATGGAATGCGATTAGAAGTTTTTTGTTTCTTCGTCCGATAGCCCAAGTTCCGATTGGATGTCTATAACAATCTCATCGGTCAACGCCTCCGGCCCTTTTGCTATCAGAGATTCGCTGGTAGCTGTGTTTCCATCGATCTCCAAACCGTGAATCTGGTCGAGGCCCCACTCCAAATAGAGTCTCTTAACCAATAGTTCACTCAGAGTTGCCTCTACTTGATCGACAGCGTCACCGGCTCTAAGGAACTCGTGTTTCGATGTCAACTCCCGAATCGACCCAGTCAACGCAATCCGCTGCATCAGCGACATTCGGTGGATGGCGTACCGAACTCCTGGCATCGTGCGGCTTTCGCGCCAAACTATGCTGACGTATTCCAGCGGCTTAGGCGAAGGCGATGTAGATTTAATCATTCGAAATACCTTGGGCAAAGTAGTTATTGAACTCCCATTGGAGTCTTGTCTCTGGATCGTTGTAGTGGGGGATCTCCGGTACTACTGCCGGAAGAAAAATACCCATGAGTTGACCCTGCTGCTGCCCCAATTGCAACATTGCCGATACTGAGGTACGTTGCTTTGCAGCTGTGTACAAGGCAATCGACTGAACGTCATCTTGGGCCAATAGTGAAAAGCTCGAGGTAACTTGCCGTGAACCGGCGGCCATCCCAAGCGGAAAAGAGGAGCCAAATTCGTTATTTCTTAGATCGACATTGTTTTTGACTTCGATCGATGCTCTCGTCAGAGTAAAAAATTGGCTTGGCGAACTTCCAAGCCACACTTGGCCCAGGTGCCCGGGAACCCCCGAGTAGTTAAAAGGAGCTAGCAGCGGCTCTATTGGGTAGCCCGAAAGACTCCCTTCCCCTGAAGTGAAGCTGTTTGCGCTGATCAGATCTGCCGCGGGTCCGCTAAAACGAAACTCGTGGTGATCTCCATTGACCGCTATGCCAATAATGTCCACTGCTGCCCCTGTCACCAATCGACTGACTGCGCTGCTCGGGTCCCAGTAGTCGTATAACGTTACGCTCGGCAAGCTGGTCGCTACGCGGTAGCTAATGCAGGGCGCCAGCGGAGAGTTAAGAGCCGGTGTAGAGGAAAACGGTGCATTGAGAGACAACGTTAAAGTATCTGGAGTGCTCGTCACAAAGCGAACTTCGTTAGCGACCGAAACTGCGCAGCCGGCGTTCAATCCGTGCGGAGATGTCGTTTGGATTTGAGTGGCGCTTTCTAAGGAAGCAACGGCCAATCCGGAATAGGTCGTCGGAGTCGACCCGAGTCCAGCCTGAAACAAAGCTCCATAACAAGGCTGCCCCACGCCGTTCCATGCAGTTAGATAACTCCTCGCGTCGAAAGCCGTCCTTCGACGCCCGGTTTGCGGCGCTCCTAGGTAAGTTCGACTTCCCGTCTTATCCAGCCTCTTACCGGCCTCGACAATCTGTTGAGCCACGAGCCTAGTCGCTGGAAAACGATTGCTTGCTGTTATGGGCGCGGCCTGCCCGTAGTTCGCTTCGAGTGCAGCATAAAATCGGTTTGCGTTTGAAGAAATGTACCCAGACATGTTTTCCCTCTAATTGCGACTTACATTCAAGCCGCAGCTTACTTTGGCGTTTTGCACAAAACCCAGTCCACCGGCTTTTGGAGTCTGAAATTGGACATCGAAGCTACCCGGAAAGAACAAGCCTCCTCCCCAGTCACCGATGTTCTGCCTCAAGATCTCCGTTACAGCTTCAACGTAGTAGTGAATCCACTGATCCGTGTCCGTAATCAAATCCGAGCTGGCCCATATATCAGCAATTACCGACACCGTTCCGGAAAAAGAGCGAAACTTCTCAATTTGCGTATTCTTGACTGTATTGCTGTACAGGCAGACACGCGGATAACTCATCTGAACGTTCTTATCGCTTAGGTCAGGGCTAATCGAACTCAAGCAAACCTGTCCCGGTGCAATTACCGGTACGTTCGTGTTACAAGCTAGAGCGATTGTTGAAATCTGCTGGGCTAGTGCACTTCCTTGCACTAACAGGTTCTGAAGACTTTGCGAGGCTTGAATAGTAAGTGGTAGCATGTCATCCTCTTTGAATCTTCTTGGCTAGCGGAAGGTAAACATCGGGGACCTGCCCGCTCCCCGCCACGCGTCCGTTTACCAGCCCAGTCTCGGGTATGTGCCAGCTTGAGCCAAGCATGTTTGGAACATCGTTCTGCAGCTCCAGATTGGCTGCCGAATTTGCTGCGTAAAGATTCCAGCCAATCGCTGTCGATGGCGGTATCAAAGCCGGTCCGGAAGCAGATACGGTCACTGTTGTTGCGCCGTCTAGAGTAAGACTGGATAGATCACTTGGTGCACTCTCCCCCCCTTGTCCGTTTATCCAGGTCGTCTGCAGGTATAAGTTTTGGCTTGGGGTGGTTCCCTGAGCCATTATTGTTGTCGGTAAGGCTGGCTTGGTAAGCGGGTTGTACACTAGACCGATCCCTGTTGCGAACGCCATATCGGCGGCGTTCCGAGCTTCGGTTTGATATTCGGTCCATTTCCCCTGGAATCTTGTATTTAATTGAACGTTGTACGCTTCTGCAAAAACCCTTGACAGTGAATCAAAGCACATCCACCGATACAGAGCCGGCGTAACCACTACGCTTGACAATCCAATCTGACGTCTGTTGATCCATTGCGGATCCGATGCACCCATGTTCAGCATCCACAACAGCAGCCTGTCGCCGATTGCGTTCACTGCCAAGTTTATTTTCGTGTTTACGTCAATTCCGTGCGAGGTTGACACTTGTGCGAGAGAGTTCTCGAATTGCAGAAGATCGTCAAGCGCGATTACGCCTTGGTCAGTGAACAGCGACATGGGATTTACTTCCCCCCGCCCGAATGATCCGAATTCTTTTTACTTATCAGTCCGCTTTGCGTTTCGGGCTCCGATAGAATCGCAATCTGGACTCGCTTGGCCAGCTCACTCTTCTCCGCAGCCTTCTTCGCAGCCGCTTGTTGTTCCCGGTATTCCGCGCGTGCTTTCTCGTCCGCTAGCACGGCACGTCCTTCGATAATCAATTTGGCCGCGGCCGCTCGTGATACTTCAGACACAAGTCCCGCTTTGCCTCCATCTGACGTTTCGAGACTGATTACCAGGGGGTAAGCCTCAGTCAAACTGGTCTCAACTTCTCGTAATTTTCGAAAGTATTGTTTTACGTCCACGGTTCCCTCCAGAAAGAAAAAGGGGAGCTACCCTGGAGCAGCTCCCCGACGATTCGTTACCTTACTATGCGCTTAGCTATTTACTTGGACAGCAAAGTTATTCCGCAGCACACCGCAGCCGTAAAGCACGTCAACTGTAAACTGCTGAGACAGGGTGTTGGGTTGATAGCTCATCACGACTCGAATACCGAAGTTGCCCATTTCTGCATATTCCGCAACCGCGCCAGTGCCCGGAAGGGGTTGTGGCAAGCGGCGAACAACCAAGCCGATCGAATCCTTCGTGAAAGCCAGGTTGTGAGTATTGGTTGGAGCTGATCCAGTAGTCGGAACGAATTGTGAGCGGAAGATAAAGAAATCTTTCATCTTTCCGACGTTGCCTTCCACAAGCGCTCTAAGGCCGGCCTCGCCAGACGAGTAGTATTCGCTGAAACGTGGGATCTGTCGGATTTGCGAGTAAGTGTTAGAGTCTACAACCAGGTACTTCGGTTGGCTTGCCGGCACCATAGCCGAAAACAAAGCTGTTTCCGCCGAGTCAATCGTCGCTTCGGTTATCGGCGAACCGGCGCTACCGACGGGAGTGTTGGCTGAGAACTGGCTGTACAAACCGAGCAAGTCTTTCTCGACCTTTTCGGCGATCGCGATCACAGCCGGTTGCATGTAGGCCTTCAACAATTCCGGATAAGCAAGCGCTTTGGTTACGTCGGGCAGCTGAAACGTTGCTTCAGCGTGCGTATTAAGAACGATCTGAGCGTTGCCCAGGCTGGGGTTTTGCGGGGTGACAGTGCCACCTTCGGCGATGTTGTTCGCTACCAGAACCGGAGGAATCGGCACATTGACCGTGTCTCCAGCGTGTGCCAGAACAGGCTCATAGTCGCGATTAACCAGATTGCCCATGATGAGGTTCCCCGTCAGGGCGGGCAGCGCGTCAGCAGCAACAAGCTTGACGATTGCATTTGCCAAATTAGCGGAAGTGATTGTTGACATAAGTCTCCTAATTTAATTTCGCGACTGATGTTCTCGGTCGCCGACCTTCGTAATACTTGCGCATACCGTGGACCGTTAAGAGCACTGCTGCGTCTCCGGTACGCGCTACACAAAGCCTTTTTCTAAGCTCCGCGCAACGCCTGAGATGCCAAACGAGATATCTCCTGGCGTACTCTCTCGAGTTCGTCCTTGCTCATTCCCGGCTTTATCTTGTCGATATCGACCTGCGCCGTAGGAAGCCCTGCATTCCGGGATGAGACTTGAGCCCCACTGCCGCCCGCTATACGCGCCGGAAGGAGCTCTGGATTTTCTTCGATGAAACTGGATAGGTAAGCTTGTAGGGACTTCCCTTCAGGTCCTCTGGTTAGCAGTCGACCGTCTTCAGAACGAACGATGTCGTCTTTGACAGCTTTGAAGGCAAGATCAACTTTGGCTACTCCCAGCCGCTGTAATTCGCTGCGAATTTGTGAATTACGATCAGCCTCTTCAGCCATCGCACGAGCCTTGCGGTTTTCCTCCACAAGCTGGTTTAGGCGGCCCTCCAATCCTTCACGGCGCCTACGCTCGTCCTCAAGCTCAGCCTTATAAGCTGGTTCGGCCTTCTTAGTCTCCACCCTAACAAACTCTTCTATGGCTTGTCGCACAATCGTTCGAACATCGGAAGCTGCTTCGGGTTGCTGTTCAGTTTGGGTTTGATCTGACATGATCTCCTCTTCGTTATTTGCCAAATTGCGCGTCTATCTCACGCACAATTTGATCTTTGGTATCCTGCCGGGCGTCGTTCAGATACTTCAACGCGAGTCTTTGGCAAATCTGGCGCTTCAATGTCGGAGATTCGATTCCCAATTGAAGAAGGTCTTTCGCGTCCTGTAACTCGGATCCAAAATTGCTGATATCGACTTCATCCAGGCCGGCGATATTGACCGTCACGCCATCAAGTCGCGCATCGCTGATCGAAGTCAAGATTGTGCGGATACAGTTTTTCACCGCCGTTCCGTAAGCTCGCAGCACTTCCTGCGTGATCGTGAAGTCCATCTGCTTGCTCAGCGCTGATTGTGCATGGCCGCTGATCATCTCGCCCGACGCTTGGGATAAGTAACAGACCCGGTACATCTCATCTTTTAAGGTTTCCAGATTGGATGCGGCGATCTGATACACCTTGCCGTCTGGCTCCGTCCACCCGAACCTATCCCCGGGCGCCAATTGAATGTAATAACTCTCGCCGACTATCTGATTCCACTCGCGATCAGAGTAAATGACCGGCGTCGCGAATAGGCCCATTGTGATAGCCCATGCAAGAGCATTCGACTTGTTAAAGTGTTCAAGCTGTAGATGGGCCGCCTTGTTCATTAGCCACAGCCCTTCACTGACCTGGAGGGAAAAGAGTGGAACCCGCTCATGTCGGAACAGAGCATGCGGTCCCTCTGCAATCAGCTCAATGGAGTTCGTGTTATCACTGCTTTCTACCCTTCGGTAGGTCTGGTAATGACTCCTGTTGTAGTACTGCCAGTAAGTCTCAGTGACCAACTCGGGCGAATCCATCCGGGGCTGCCGTCGGATCGATTGCCTCAATACGATCCACTCATATTCGCCTCGATTGTCTGTGCTCCAGTTAATCAGTTCTTCTGACCGGTACTGCACTAGGTAGGCCCGCGATAAACCGCTCGCATCCTCTTCAGCCCGGTTGCTAACTACAGTTGATGGTCGGGGAAAGTCGATCAGGATGTGAGTACGCCCGTCCACCAAAGTGTCAATCAGGCACTTGCGAAAGAAGTCCGAGAGTTTTGTCCCGCGCAGGTCGCAATCTTCGCTCAGTGTTCCCAGAAACTTTTGGCCGGATTCACGGCCACCCTCAATCTGCAGGCTTGGTTCGCGGCGAAACAGAGTCGATGCGTACCAGTCGACTATGGATCCAATGTAGTTTTCGTAGAAGACCCGATGAAGCCGTTCACCATATACGTCGAGCGGCTCCTTCTGACGGCGCAGAAGGTACTCGCCAGCGCGTTTCTTAAAGTCGTGACCGCCAGTATACAGGTCGCGGTACATTCGCCACATCGGCTTTTGCTGCTTGAAATCAGGATGCTCTCGATCGATCTCAATCATCATTCGCTTTCACTTCTTCCTGCGCCTGACTTGCGCGTGTTCCGAGTCAAGTACTGCCCGACTTGCACCATAGTTCAAAACAACCGCTTCCCCATTTCGCCAGCTAGGCGGCGTTCACCGAACATTTCCCACAGCACGTAACCCAGGGCATCCGACACGTGTGTTCGCTTCGGGTCCCGAAGCTTGTCTATCACCCCGCATTCCGGTTTAAACAGAACTTCTTCAAAGTCCTTGATTAATTCCTTGCACCTTGGATCAACGTCTAGTCGAACCTCTCCAAGCACATTGGTAAGCAAAGCGTTCACTTTGCGAACACGATCCAGGACCGGCGGGTTCTTAGCCGGAATCCGAAGTTTCACGTTCCGGAAGCCCGCTCGGTAAAGGTATGTTTGGAGCATCGTGAAGTCAGCCGTTCCCGTCGTATGCATGTTCCGGCCACTCGCATCGCCGTATATTTCCAATCCCGCTGCGTGCCCTCCGAACCTGTTTTCGAATTCCTGGCACGCCTCCTCAGTGGTTGCCCGTTCTAAAACGATCTCGTCAATCACCGTGAGGCGATCGCCCGTTTGCTGCAAAAGAACGGAACTCATCGGTGCAACGTTGAAATCTAGTGCCCACATTAAGAGCTTCTGCGGATCGTACTTTTGCGTTTGCAGGTGAGTCGTTCTGTTGAAGCAGTGGTAAACCCGGTCTGCACGGCTGTTGAGATACTCACCCAGCACCTCTTGCTCATAAAACCGCGGATCATAGCTGCTCTCCAAGCGCTCGTAGTAATCCGGTGTTCTTTCGAGAAGAAATCGATTTTCGAAGGGCTTTGCTCGAACACAACCATAGCCAGCTACCAACGCGTGAATGAACCGCTTATAAACCCAGTCATGACCTTGCGGTGTCCACACTGCGAATCCGCAAAGCCCATTGGCCTTTGGATCTCGTAAACGTGCCTCAAGCCTGAGCCACGCTTCTTCACGCGTATAGGAAAGTTCGTCAATTCCGAACCATGCTAGATTCGTACCTCGCAGGCGCTCCGGTTCTTCCAGAGATCGCAACAGTACTGTGCTGCCCGGCGCACTAAGGATTAATTCGCCGTCGGACTTTCTCAGTTCAAATCTAATGTCCTGCTCTTCCAATGCACCGAATAGCCCGGTCAACGTCGCATCTCGCAACATAGAGTAAGTTGGTGCAGCTAACACCCCGTGGCGGCCCCGGTTCATATAAGATCGGCGCACAACCTCGAAGCACAGCGCTGCGCTCTTGCCTGAACCAACTGGACCCGAAAACCCTTTGAACCTGGTGGGGAGTGCTCCGAATTCGGCCTGCGATGGCAGATGCCGGTGCACCCAACAGAGCTCCTCACTCAACTCTGTTTTTGCGTTTGCTCTGTTGTCCGCAACCAAGCTCATCCGCACACAAACTTACAGCCCACATCTCCGCGGTAGGTCGTTTTTATGACTTAAGTGTTTGATTCCATGAAGAATACTTTTTTTTTCTCTTTTGTGATCGTCTTCAGAGTCGATCACGAACAGAAGAGTTGTCCGCCTACAAACAACCAAGCTTGAATGCAGGCACGTCTTTGCGTAAAGGGAAGAATGCGTCTGGGTTCAGATGGGGAGGCAAACGCTTTTGCAATTTCCTTGAGCTACGACGAAGGCATTTTCATGCAGCTTTCTGGTCTAACAGTTCAAGGGGTAACAACAATGTGAAAAAAAACATTTGTCGTCGAATCTGAGATTTAAGAGGCAAAGTGGCGATCTCCGAAATGGATTGCTACTCATCCTGAACTCGAGACAGGAATCTGATTCAGTCTTGAGGAGCCCACCAGAACAATGAGCGTTATCCTTGCTTATAAGAATTTTGCTGCTAATCGGAACATTAGTCATATCGGCCTTGGCGTTGCCGCGATCAACACTGCGAAGGCCTTGCGTCGCAGCGGCCTGAAGACAGATGTTTGGCCTATCGTCAACGCCGCGGACCTTCGCGCTCGGCTAAGGGCAAATCCGCAGGGACATGTAATTATCTCGGCGCCGTGGATACCTACGCCCGAGATGCAGGCGCTATCCAACGACTTTCCAGATACGCAGTTTGCTATCAACTGTCATTCGAATGTCGGTTTTCTACAAGCAGATCGCAATGGTGTGAAACTGATGCGCGAAATCATGGAACTCGAGATGGGTACGGCGAACGTTCACCTAGCAGGGAACAGCCGCAGATTCTGCGACTGGGTTCGAGCAGCGTTTAGCGCTCCGTGCACTTACTTACCGAACCTCTATTATCTCGATGGCTCCGCACCGACACCCCGGCAGCCATTTAATGGCGGGACGCTTCGGGTGGGCGTCTTCGGCGCAACCAGACCTCTAAAGAACCTGATGAGCGCGACCGGTGCGGCAATGGAAATCGCACAGAACCTGCGCGCGCCCCTGGAGTTGTGGCTCTCTGCAGGACGGGCGGAAGGCGGCGGAGAAGGCGTGCTTGCGGCTGTGAAGGAAATGGTGCACGGCCTGCCACATGTGAACCTGGTGATGAGCGGCTGGCAGACCTGGCCGCAGTTCCGGAAAACCGTTGCTCATATGCATCTGATGCTGCAACCAAGCTATACCGAGTCCTTCAATATGGTGACTGCGGACGGCATTGCAGAGGGGGTTCCCTCCGTTGTTTCAGAAGCAATCGACTGGGCGCCCAGTGACTGGAAGGCCGATGTTGACGACGTGCTCGATATCTCGCGCACCGGTCGAAGACTGCTTGCTGATTCCCGTTCCGCGCAAGAAGGATTTCGAGCCCTTGAATCGTACGTCGCCGATGGACTGCGGGAATACAACCGTTACTTTTCTACAAAATGAGCATGCAGTCGCCATATGAGAAGAACCGATACCTGGTGGTAACAGCATGACGATACGCGGCAAGCACCAAATCCTGACCTCCAAATGCGCATACGAGCATCAAGAGGCTGGACTGCGGAAGGTGAAAGTTAGTCAGAATGGCGCCAGCACCTGCAAATTTGAATCCCGGGGAGATAAATAAATTTGTCTCCCCTCGCGATTCGCGTATTCCGCCACGCAACAGAACTGTTTCGATCGTTCTTACGCTCGTGGTCCCGACGCAGACTAAGCGCTTTGCTGCTTGAATAGCAGCAGCGTTAGCATCGGTCAACTCGAAGCTCTCCTCGTGCAGCTTTACATCTTCGACCCGATCTGTTCGCAAAGGTGCGAAGGTTCCAAGGCCTACATGCAAAGTGATGTACGCGATCTGCGCCCCTGCTTCGTGGCAGGCGTCTAAGATCTGTGGCGTGAAATGAAGACCGGCAGTTGGTGCTGCTACTGAGCCGGGCTTCTGGGCAAAAACGGTCTGGTATCGCTCGCGATCCGACGGGTCAGAGGTGCGACGTATGTATGGGGGGAGAGGAACGTGACCGATTTGCTCAAGCAAATCGCGGACCGGTTGACTGGAAATAAAGCGGACTGTCCGGTCGCCAAATTCGCCCTGTGAAAGCACATCACAGCTAAGTTCGTTAGAGAAGAGGATGCGGTCTCCCGGCCGCACTCGCTTACCGGGGCGGACGAGAGCGCTCCAGGTGTACGCTTCGGCGTCAAGCTCGCGAGTGAGAAAGACCTCAACGACGGCACCGGATTGGGAGTTGCGACGTCCATGAAGTCTGGCGGGGAAAACGCGTGTATCGTTTAAGATAAGGCAGTCACCGGGGCGTACGTAATTGGCGAAGTTGGCGAAACGATCGTCGACGAATTTCTGCTTTTCTCGCGATACGACCAGCATTCGCGAGGCGGTGCGCTCCCGAAGTGGCTCCTGGGCTATAAGCTCTTCGGGCAGCTCATAATAAAAGTCAGAAACTTGCGTCAAACCGTCATTTTAGGATTAGAGACTTCGTGCGACGAGACCGCATCGGCGGTTGTCGAAAACGGCAGCACGGTTCGTTCGAGTGTTGTGGCTTCTCAACTTGAGGTTCACGCTCGGTATGGAGGTGTCGTCCCGGAACTGGCTTCGAGGGAACATCTGCGCGCAATCACTCCGGTCGTGCGACAGGCGATGGAACAGGCGAGCGTCGCATTTGAGGAGATTGACGCCATTGCGGTGACGTCCGGTCCGGGCCTTATTGGATCATTGCTGGTAGGTGTTACTTATGGGAAGGCGCTTTGCCTGGCCGGGAACATACCTCTGATCGCGGTCAACCATATTGAAGGGCATATTTATTCGGTTCTGATCGGGAACCCTGCAATTAAATTCCCTGCTCTGGCGCTAGTAGTCAGCGGCGGGCATACGCATTTGTTTGAGGTGCGAAATATAGGTGAATACCGGCTTCTTGGAAAGACACGCGACGATGCGGCCGGCGAGGCGTATGACAAGGTGGCTAAACTTCTCGGCTTCGGCTATCCAGGCGGCCCGATCGTCGATCTGCTGGCGCCTTTCGGAAACGATCAAGCCGTTCGGTTTTCATCGCCAAAGATGAAAGGCAACACTCTTGACTTTTCTTTTAGTGGCTTGAAAACTGCCGTGCTGAGATGGACTCAGGAACACGACCTCGCCGGGGAAATTGCTCTTCGTCAGCAGAACCGGGATCGAACGCTTGAGGGTTGGCTAAAATCGACCTCACAGGAAACGCTCGACCTACTGGCAAGTTTTCAAGCCATGGTAATCCATGAACTGTTACGTCGTTCCTTCGCGGCCGCGGAGGAGATCGGTGCCGAGTAGGTAATTATT